>QIBA01000195.1 GCA_003225175.1 Acidobacteriota bacterium | reverse complement strand
ACCTTTCCCAACCTTCCGGCAGAGAAGGCAGCAACTTCTAATAACATACCGGTAGATCGACAATATCCTTATTCGCTAACGTGGAATCTGGGAGTTCAGCATTCCTTCGCCAAGTCCTATACAGCGGAAGTCCGCTACGTCGGAACGCGAGGCATCCATCTTAACGTGCAGGAGAGGATCAACGCGCAGTCGCCTCTTGCCGCCTCAGGCAGCTCGCTGCCGACTTTCT
Source organism: Acidobacteriota bacterium (assembly GCA_003225175.1). Taxonomy (NCBI): domain Bacteria; kingdom Pseudomonadati; phylum Acidobacteriota; species Acidobacteriota bacterium. The sequence goes on along the minus strand of QIBA01000195.1, from coordinate 5,427 downwards.
TCTCCCCTCCAACTCAGGCACAGCTCGACGCTCTCCCGGTTACGCTTTCCTCGTTGCGTCCAAATAACCCGGTTTCTGGACAGGGATCGAGGTATGTTCCCGCCTACGTCGCTGCCGGCTTTGGCGGGACGAGCGCTCAATTCTGCGCCGCCCAGGGCCTTCCCGCGAATTGCGGAGGCAACTTTCCCTTCATTACCTCCTTCAGGCCTTACGGTTCCTCGATATACCACGGTCTTCAGACGCAGCTGAATCGGCGCTTCAGCGATGGCCTTCAGCTGCAGATGGCCTACACCTGGAGCCACGCGATAGACGACAGCACGGCGGACTTCTTCTCCACTGTGCTCTCTCCACGGCGCATGCAGGATTTCCAGAGTCTCAAGCAGGATCGCAGCTCCTCCGCGCTTGACCGTCGTCACAGATTTACTACCGCGCTGCTGTACGAATCGTCGTGGTTTAAGAATGGAAACTGGTTCGCCAAAAATCTTTTGGGCAACTGGTTGCTGGCGCCTATCTATTACTTTGAATCACCCGAGTATGCCACCGTCAGAAGCGGTGTCGATTCGAACCTGAATGGAGACTCCGCCGGAGATCGAACCGTATTCAACCCCCAGGGTGTTCCCGGAACAGGAAGCGGAGTTACGGCACTGAAAAACTCCAGTGGCGAAGTGGTCGGATATCTTGCGCGGAATCCTACTGCTCAGTACATCGTTGCTGGGCCCGGGGTGCGGCCGACTGCCGGTCGAAACACGCTGAGAACCCGTCCGATCAATAACTGGGATCTCACTGTGGGGAAGAAGCTTGCCATTACCGAGCGTACCGCTGTCGAATTCCAGGCGCAGTTCTTCAACCTCTTCAACCATCCTCAATTCACGCCGGGAAGGGTCAACGATATCTCTTCGATTCCGTTGGTCTCTGTAACCGGTCTTCCCGTAACCAACTATCTGGTTGCAGATCAGCCAAACTTCGACCATCCGGAGCGCGTCTTCTCCAGCAATCCGCGACAGACTCAACTGGTGCTCAAGTTTCTCTTCTGAGTTCCCCCGCCGCCGGCAACGAGGAGAATCCTGGCCCTCTTCTCCGATTCTCCTCGTTCTGGTGTTTACAATTTTCAAGGGAATAGTTTTTTCAAAGGAACGCCTCACCCTGTGTCGAAGGAGGGCAGCGCAGAATCTCGCTTTATCCAACCCTGCGCAGAGCTCGCAGTCGCCCAAAATTACCGAAGCTCGTCGATGGCTTTGTTCAAGCGACGGATTGCCGGACCGACTTCTGCGAGCGGCGTGCTTCCAAAGCCCAAAACGAGACCCTGCAGTACGGGCCTGCCGAGATAACAAGTTGACAGGGGCCAGGCCCAGACATTCTTCGCGGCAGCCCGCTTCGCAACCTGCTGATCGTCCAGCCCCTCCGGCAAAGTGGCGACCAGGTGCAGTCCGGATTGTTCTCCCTGCACCTGAACAGCTGATCCGAACTGCTCGGCGATGGCATTGACAAGAGCTTCCCTGCGCTCGCGATATAGCAGGCTGGTGCGCCGCAAATGGCGGGAGTAGTGCCCCTCATTGATGAAGTCAGAGAGCACCGCCTGGAACAAGTCGGAAGGGTAAACATCCATTGCGAGTCTTGTCGCAGCAAATCGATCCACAAGATCGGTAGGGATGACCACATATCCGACGCGCAACGATGGATAAAGAGTCTTACTGAAAGTGCCTACGTAAATGACACGCGAATTGCGATCGAGCCCCTGAAGCGACGCAATCGGTGAGCTTTCATAGCGGTACTCGCTGTCATAATCGTCCTCGATGATCCATGCTCCGACCTGTTGAGCCCATTCGAGTAACTGATGTCGGCGCGAAGAACTCATGGTTGCCCCCAGCGGAAACTGATGCGAGGGCGTAACGTAAGCAGCGCGTGCGTTCTTGCAAAGGCGAATGCCGGCGGCGACATTCAGACCTTCCTGATCAACTGGCACGGGAATCAGCCGGCAGCCCGCAAGCATAAAGAGCCGGCGGCTGAGACTATATCCCGGCTCTTCGAGCCAGACAGAATCACCAGGGTCGAGAAGGACACGCGCGGCGACGTCCAAGGCCTGTTGAGAACCGCTGACCACCATAATCTGATCGGCGTCACATTTCACCGAACGCACAGTTCTCAAGTATTTCGCAATTGAGCTCCGAAAATCCTTGGATCCCATCGGATCGCTGAAGTACAACGGGGCGGCGCGCACGCTTTTGTACGCCCCTCTTCCCACAAGCCATGGCGCACCGATGAAGGAAGGTAAAGTGGCGGAGCGGCTTGAGATGGGCCGAGGACCAGAGTGAACTTTGGGAGTTTCCTCTCGCCTGTGCTGAGAGGAGGGAAATCTGTCTGGCAGAGATTTTGAAACAAACGTTCCCCCGCCCCCTACGCTCTCCAGATAGCCCTCTCCCAGGAGTTGAGCGTAGGCGCTCAAAACGGGAATGCGGGAAATCCGCAACTCGGCCGCAAGTGCCCGACTGGAAGGAATCTTTTGTAAAGGAGCCAGATTTCCGTTTACGATAGCAGCCCGATAAATGTCATAAATCTGGCGGTGGAGTGGAGTCGAACTCTTCCGGTCCAGTGCTATGACCGGCAAAAATCCGGTGGCAACCTTGCGCGGGGCTACGTCTGGCACAGGAAGTTCAGGTTCAAATCGGGACTTGAACTGCCACTCCGACGATCCCATCTACAGACCTCTCCTCTCGCGATTGCATGACATAGAAACCTCCGTTAGGCTGCCTTTCATCCCGTTCTCCCCACCCGGATACTCAGAAACCTGTTAGTCGTAAAGATTCAGGAGCTTCGGGTGTGGTTTCAAGAACTGCACTTCTTCGCACAATCAGAGGCCGCGAGACTGGTCATCAGGAGATCCGTATAAGTGGTTATTGTCTTCGGTCAATGTATAACGCAAACTTCAGATGGAACAGGGATTTTTGATGGCGTACTGCGTCACTGGGCGCAATCGGCGTAGTACGCCTGTTTTACAGACGAGGCGAACTGATGGGATTTGTCAGTCACGGCCTGATCGTTATCGCAGTAGCGGTTATCTTCGCCTGGATGTGGCGGTCATCACGGTCTGAAAGAGCCACGCCCGAATCGGGACGAATGCTGTTTCCAGCTGCCTTGGCTATCCGCATTTTTGTCTGGGCTTTCGGAATAGTCCTCGCATTTCTCGTTGCGTTCACCACCTATCGTCATCGCCCGCAGGAGTGGTGGGTCCCATGCGCCTTCTTCGGATTTTTTGCACTTGTGCCATTCATGTACCCCCCACTGCTCGTAGTTGATGTGGACGGCGTGGAAACGCGAGGCCGGTTTGGCCGCACGAGGAAGATCCTTTGGCCGGACGTGACAAGCCTTCAATACAACACAGGCAACAGACAATTCAAAATTCGCGACCGGCACGGTCATACCGTCACCCATGCCGGCTTCAATGTCGACGGAGAGACCTTCCGAAAGGAAGTTCAGCGATGCACGCGTCTTCCCATGAAGGTTTTGCGTCCTGGTAACTGAAAGACCGAAGCCATCGAGGTGCCTTACCAAGAAAGTTAAAAAGACGTCCCGACAATGCTTTCTGTTCCAAGGAAAGATCGAGGCCACAGCACAGTTGTACAGCTAATCTGAAAAACTGGAGTACCGTTTGACATTCAGAAGAAATCCGCATTGGGAAACCAATTTTAAGCTCGCCTTGCTGGTCCTCGTGGTCGTCGCGGTCTCGAATCAAGCCGTTGCTCAGGCCGATTATTCTTCGTTTCGTGCCGGGGTATCAGCGGACACGAAAGCCGCAGAACCCGCTGATCTCCATGCTGCAAAGATCGATCCCGTCAAGGAAGCGGCCATAAGGAAGCTGTTGGAGGTCCAGGGGATCAAAGACGGTTTTGGGAGCCTTGCGGCTCAAATAGTGGCGAATGCCGGTCCACAGGTCTCCGTTAACTTTCCGCCGGGGAAATATCGTGAGAAACTCATCAAGCTCTTTTTGGCGCGATTCGAGAAGAAGCTACGTGACGACGAACTCCTCAATTTCTCCGTGGGCGTATACGACAGGCACTTTAACAAATCCGAAATCGACGGCCTGGTCTCCTTCTACGGCACTCCTCTCGGAAAGAAGGATATATCAGTCCGGAAAGAACTGTCCGCCGAGATAGACTCCGACGCAGAGAAGCTTGGGTTCAGAGCGTGGAAGGAGGCGGTAACGGAGGTCCTCGACGAAAACCCTGATCTGCGCAGAGAACTGCACGCAGCCCGAAGTGCGGAACCAAAGCGTTAGATCAAGTTGCTGTTCCCATGACAGCTTCTCGAACAAGCTCATTTGGGGGAATCGCGACAGGGCGTTGGTGCGGGATAAGACCTGGCTACAAGCGGTTAAACAAATATTTGCTCAAAAGACAAATGCTGATTCCCGAATTCATGGAAAACCCAATTCTTATTTTTCTTTTCACATGTGCTTCTCTTGCCTGGGCTCAGCCGGCTTCGACGCAGACGTCTTCTTACTCCTCCATAGTTACCTCGGCTGAGCAAGCGTCGCCCCAAGATCTGCATTCGATCGAAGGAATTATTTCTGCGACTTACGATGCGATCTCCTGTCCAGCAGGCAAGAAGAGGGAGTGGGATCGTTTTCCTCGACTCTTCTATCCGGGTGGGATTTCTCATGCGGGGTATTTCAAACAAGATTGAACACTACAGAGATATCGCGCACGTTTTCAGCACTTATGAACTGCGGCACAAAGCCGACGACGCGCAACCATTTCAGCGAGGCATCGCCAGTTTTCAGTTGTTCAATGACGGTAAGCGGTGGTACGTGATCACCATGCTGTGGGAAGGCGAAACACCAGAGAATCCGATACCGGCGGAGTACCTGAAAGGGAAGTAGCCGGTAGCTTCACCAAACATTACGAGCCTTGGCCCCCACTCACGCGTCTATGTCACTGAAACCAGCGCATTCCCCCGGCGCGCAACTTGAAGGCTCCACCAGCCGCCATTTTCTTCCGGAGCTTCGTCATGACGTTTGCAAGGCGCGTAATGTTCGGATTTTCCTTATGTGAACCTGTTTCAGCAGCAAAACTTCTTTCACCGATTGCGTTGTTTGTGCTGCTTAAAGAATTTCCAAATGCAGGTGAGAGCCCTACAATCCATTTGGACTACGGGATCGTGGACTTCTTCCGGCCCGGATGTCTCGGGCTCGTTATTGACGCTTTCGCTGACGTGGTTATTGTCTCCAAGCCCTTTCAGGTATCAAATTAGGAAATACAATTGGAACCTTTCGGTATGCGATTCCGCGATTGGTGGGCGCGAGACGAATCACTTTTGTTCTTAAGAGAATAGCGAAGTGGTTGATTGGTAGCCTTTCGATCTCGGCTCCAACAGCTTTTTCAATCTGAAAATGTCTATTTTGATAAAGGCATCCGTCGCAGTCGCGACAAA
>QIBA01000194.1 GCA_003225175.1 Acidobacteriota bacterium | reverse complement strand
TCACCGTACGACACCGCCCAAGCGCGAATCGTTTATCGACTCTGACATGCCGACAAGATTCTTTTTTGATCCACCGCGACGGGCGAAAGCAAAGACTGGTCTCAACATCAAAAGCTTGCTCGTCCGCTGTCCGTCCACATCAAAACTCACCGATACCGGAAGGACGATACAGGAGACGCGCTGGCAAGCCGCGACATTGAAAACACAAAAGTTCACCTGTGCCCACTGTGGCGGCGTTCACACTTGGACAAAGAAGGATGTTGTTCTTGGCCGCCCGACATCAACGGGCCGATAACCAAGAATTTTTCAGGAAAAACAAGAAAGTCCGGCCAAAGAATGACGTGACATCGGCGGAATTCTGCCGTTAACTCGAACGCCATCGTTAATTCGCCTTTGGCGTGAGGAGGAGAACAATTATGAAGCCGAAGAAGTTAAAGAAGAGGATCCAGCAACTCGAGAAGCGCCTGCAGGAGGGCACACAAAAACTGGCCAGGCTGAGACGCAGATTGCAGGAGGCGGAGTCGGCACAGGCATTGAAAGCTGCGAGGAAATCGGCTGCCCGAGCCACTGCATCAACGGACAAGAA
>QIBA01000193.1 GCA_003225175.1 Acidobacteriota bacterium | reverse complement strand
TGCCCAAAAGCGGCGAACCCGAGAATGCGATCGCTCTGCGCATCGATGATGATCTTCCTGAACCCTCGAGTCTCTCCGGAAAGATGCGCAAACGTTTCATTCGGCTTACAATTGGTAATCGAGTGAAAATGGAAATATCACCGTACGACACCGCCCAAGCGCGAATCGTTTATCGACTCTGAGATGCCGACAAGATTCTTTTTTGATCCACCGCGACGGGCGAAAGCAAAGACTGGTCTCAACATCAAAAGCTTGCTCGTCCGCTGTCCGTCCACATCAAAACTCACCGATACCGGAAGGACGATACAGGAGACGCGCTGGCAAGCCGCGACATTGAAGACACAAAAGTTCACTTGTGCGCACTGCGGCAGCGTTCATACCTGGACCAAGAAAGATGTTGTTCTTGGCCGCCCGACATCAACGGGCCGATAACCAGGAGTTTTTCGGGAAAAATAAGAAAGTCCGGCCAAAGAAGGACGTGACATCTGCGGGATTTTGTCATTAACTGGAGCGCCATCGTTAATCGCCGTTCGGCGAGAGCAGGAGAACAATTATGAAGCCGAAGAAGTTGAAGAAGAGAATCCAGCAACTCGAGAAATCTCTACGAGAAGGCTCGGAGAAACTGGCCAGGTTAAGACGCAAACTGCAGCAGGCAAAGTCGGCAAAAGCGTTGAAACCTGCCAGAAAATCGGCCGCCCGCGCCACTGCGTCAGCCGGAAACGCGTCTGAGGAGCCAACAACGGCCGCGCAGAAACCGAGCAGTGCTAAGAAACCCAAGAGAAAACTGAATCTTTCACCGGAACGTCGTGCGCAACTTTCTGCCGCGATGAAAGCCAGGTGGGCTGCGAAGCGAGCCGCAGAGAGGAATAGAACAAGCTCGACGGATCAAAATTCTCCAACGCCGCCACCACAGCCGCCGGAAAACAGAGCCGACGGCGCCTAAGCATAGTTGCCGCGATCAGCATCGGTAGCAGAGCGACGAAGAATTGTCGGATCGTATTCATAGAGGCCCGGTGGAGATACGCCTTTCTAGTTGAGTCTCTTGTCGGAACACGAAACACGTGCACAGATTCACTGCTGCTTTTCCTCACAAAGTTTTTGGAAAACCGGATCCGCGCGCAAGGGGTCCCAGATTGGATCGAGCCTCAAGAGTGCGGACGTGATGGGCGTTGGACTGTAAAGCCAGCCACCATACGGCGTTTGTAACAAGCGCGTGAGCGTTGCGATCGCACGGGTATTCTCACCCGTTATCATTTCAACTAGCGCCAGGTTCTCTTCGAAAGCAGGTCCAGACAGCCGATCTTTGTTGCTCGGCGAAAGCGTAATTGCG
>QIBA01000192.1 GCA_003225175.1 Acidobacteriota bacterium | reverse complement strand
AATTGCATTCTTAGGTTACCAAGCTAAATAAAATCATTGAATAATATTTCTTGAATGTATGACTATACTATATATTATCTTTCAAAGAATAATCTATAACTATTATATAAAATAAAAATTAAAATGTCTATTTGTACTACCAAAGATATCATCCCAAAGGCTTTTCTTTGGTTACTCAGGTCCTCCACCAACTGTTAGGGGTCGAGATCTACCGTATTACATAATGTTGACTAGTTGATAGGTCCAGGGGTTCCACCACTTTATTTATACGTTAATAAAGAAAACGCCAAGTGTTTACTGCGGTTATAAATATCTTGCGGCACATAAAATTACTGTGGTTCATAACATTAAAACTGCGAGAGTTTCCCTCTCTGATATAAAGTATATCTTCTTGCTGTCTTGCAATAAAAATGTGAGAGTTTCCCTCTCTAACGGTTAAATAAATAATAATCCTGTTGTCTTGATAATATATCCTCCTTATATAATGTAAAATGTATAAATGTATAGACGTATAAAACCTAAGAGCATAACAAGATAAGAGTTAGGGTGAACCATATTACTCTTCTTATATCTTTGTTATCTCTTATCATATATGTCAAGTCATATCCATTGTATATCTTGCACGTCAAAATAGTTTCTTGTAGGTATAAGTATTTATTTTATTTTCAAAGTTCTAAAAAACTAAAACTATCCAAAGTTTTTTACAAAGGTCGAAAAGCCATTCTTTTTATAAGAATTCTAAAAAGTCGCAGTCAAAAACTTGACTTGAAGTCAAAAGACTTCTGAGGTCTAAACCTCAACAATGTTAGTAAAAGTCTATCCTATTTATAATATTTGTGTTGGAATAAAAATTTTGTTTTTCAAAATCTCCATCTTGGAATTCTTTTTGAGCAAGGCCAAAAGTGCTCCTTTTTATACTCTGAATTACTAAAATTCATGAGTCATAATGAGTCATCTTTGTTTATACTTTGCCTTGTGAATGAACTTCCTTTTTACTTTCATCCTTCCCAATTCAACCGTGTCGCGGTCATTTGATCTATTTTAAAATTACTGTGCCCATACTGCGCCTGTGTAACCACTGCGGTCGTGTAACGTTACACCATTGCTAAATAATCGCACTATATTTGTACTACGTTACACTAAGTCACATGATTAACAATCACATTATCTATCTTGTAATACTATTATTATTCTTAATTATCCTTCATTTTTACCCTGGTAACACTCTCCTCCAACTAATTTTGAAACGTCCCGTTTTAAACAAAAATCAAAGGTAATCTATCCTTTTGATCAAAATATTTCTTCAAGTGTTTTACATTCCGTGAGGTCTTGAGTACTTTTCCTTCTAAAGTCCTGAGTTTATAGGCTCCTCCTCCAACTATTTCATGAATATAATAAGGTCCTTTCCATTTTTGGCTTAATTTTCCAGACCATTGTTTTTCTTTCGCTGCATCTTTTAGTAATACTTTCATTCCTATTTCAAATTTGGTTTCTTCTTTAATTCTTCCATCGTGTCTTCTTTTTTGTTGTTCCTGAGATTTCTTGATATTTCCCAAGGCTTGACTTCTTTCTTCGGTTAGTTCCACTAAATCATATAATCTTTTCATGATTGCATTTTTTCCAAAGTCTGTTCCTGGTTTACTTCCTTCAATAGGTAATATTGCTTCTCTTCCATAAACCATATAAAACGGTGTTTTCTTGGTAGTATTGTGTTTTATCGTTCGGTAAGCAAATAATACTGATTCTATATGTTCATCCCATTCGTCTTCTTTTTCTGATACTTTGGCTAAACTTTCACATAAAGTTCTGTTAAATCTTTCAACTAATCCATTGGTTTGTGGATGGTATGGTGATGATAATTTGTGTTTAATCCTGAATTTTTCACATAGTCCATCCACTAATTTGTTCCTAAAGTGTGTTCCTCTATCCGATAAAATTGTTCCTGGACATCCATGTCGACAAATTATCCTCTTATAAATGAATTCTATCACATTTTCTGCGGTTGCTTCTTTCATGGCTTTTGCTTCTAGCCACTTGGTTAAATAATCTGTTGCTACAAGTATGTATTTGTTTCCTTTTCTGGTCTTTTCTAATGGTCCTACAAAGTCTATCCCGATTCTTTCAAATGGTTTTCCTACTTTAATTGGGTTTAAGCATCCTGATCCTCCTTTATTTCCTCTTCGCTGACACCAAAATCTTGTGTTAATCTTGTTATAGGTTGCATCTTTTCTGAAGTGTCCTCCAGTGGGATGATTATGCGTCATAAATATTACTGAGTCTATTTCATCCTCTTTCAGTATTCTTAATAATCTTTCTTTTGATCCTATCTTGTATAAAATTCCATCTTTCGTTTTAAAATTTCTTGATTCTTTTTCTAATTGTTTAATCTTGCTTTTGTCCCATTCATCTAGAACATTTCCTTCTAGGAAATTAATTAATTCTTGGTATTTAATTCTTTCCATTCTTGATTATAAATTTTTGAGCTCTCCACTTTCTGTAGGTATAA
>QIBA01000191.1 GCA_003225175.1 Acidobacteriota bacterium | reverse complement strand
TTAAAATATTTAGAAAGTTTCCTAAAAGAAAAAGTAGATTGGTATATATGGGAGTTACAATCTGAAATGGAATTATGGCTGAATCGTCAAATTAGTTACTCCACTATTTGGAGAGCAATACATCGTCTTGGTTATACACACAAGCAGGTAAAGATTTCAATATACAGTACATGCAGTTATAGTCAAATTTTATTTATTCAGCTTATAATTAATTTATTTATTTAGTTATCTAAACCAGCAATAGAGCGAAATGAAAATGATAGATTAAATTTTATAATACATATGTCACAATATACTCCGTTACAACTTGTATTTTCTGATGAGTCAGCATATGATAGAAGAACACTCTCTCGTCGTTATGGTTGGAATTTTAGGGGAAGGCGTGCATGTAAATACACATTTTTTATCCGTGGAAAAAGATATACCATAGAAGGTGCATTGTGCCTTAATGGTCTTTTGGCTTATGCTATTCAAGAAGGTCCTATGAATAGTAATGATTACAATTATTTTATTGAACATATTTTGGTAATCTTTACTATTATGTTTATAAATGTTTTGTTTATTTACTATATACTAAAAAATATTTTTTTTTTTATTGAAGCTTCCTAAGATGAATGCATTTCCAGGTCCTTATAGTGTTCTGGTATTAGATAATGTATCTATACACAAAGGACAATATTTACTTGATATCTGTAATACCAAAGGAGTGCGAGTTGAATTTTTGCCACCATATTCACCAGATTTGAATCCGGTATGTAAATTTAAAAATGGATGAATTTATAAATAAAATATTAAAATATCTACTTTATTAAACAGATTGAACAAACATTTTTTTATATAAAAAATCATTTACGTCAAAATCGAAATTGGATTGAATCTATGCAAAATCCTATACAAGGATTGGATTTGGCATGTATGACAATTAACAAAGATTTATCCAAAGCATGTTTTCAGCATAGTGGATATATTTGAATTAAAATGTAGCAATTTTATTGAATAAATAAAGTTTAAATTTTTTTTAATTTAAAATTTATTAATATATACTAATAATTATTATATACAAAAAATAAACAAAATCTTTAATTTTATCTACTCGTTATTTTCATCAAAAAGTTCATCAAAATTAATTATTGTTTTTTCTATATCAATCCACAAATGAATATGTGATTCAAAAAAAACTTCTTCAATCATTTGTTCTGACAAAAAAACTTTTCCATCTATGTTAAGTGAAGATTTAATAACAAATCTTTTTTCTTCAGGAGGACCCATTGGAAACACAAAATTAATAAGATCTTGAAAAGTCATATTCTTAGTTGCTTGAATATTTGATTTGTATGGTGATTTCTTTTTTAAGTGAATGGTAATTAAATTAAGTTTTGTTTTCTTTGGTGACGCAACTGGAATAATCTGATCTTTAAAAAATATGTTTCATATAAATAAAGCATAAAAGGTTAATTCTATCAAATAAATTAATGTTATAATAAAATATTTTACCATCAATAGATATATTATTATTGTAATCTTCCAAAGGCTTTTTAGAATTTGGGTAGAAGTAATGAACTCTATCAAAGATCTTTGTTGACGGTGGATGAGTTGTATCTACTCCATTAATTTTGGCAATCTAATAATAATAAAATTTATTATTAATTAGAATAATAATATATCTTGAATTATAAAATCTATTTACCATTGCTCTTGCCCATATGGCAATCATCTCATTATTCAATTTGAGATGACGCCCATCTTCTGCAATCAAACAACCTTGAATATGATGTTCACATTTGGGAAGATCTTTGTATATTTCTAATTTCGTCATATCCAAAATAGAAGAGGGTTCTGTCACCTAATTTAAATTAAAAATTTTTATTTGAATATGAATAAAATGTAAATAAAACCAATAAATATAGATAATAAAATATATCTTACACGAATTTTTTTTGGTAAGGATTCTGTCATATCATCATCTATTACAGAACTTCCACAAACTAATTGTTTTCTCTTAATTTGCTTTGCAGAGTATACACATAACTGTATATTCTTCTTTTTTTTACAT
>QIBA01000190.1 GCA_003225175.1 Acidobacteriota bacterium | reverse complement strand
ACTTTTTTTACTTTTTTTATATGGATCCTGCATATAGTGTATATATAAAAAAACTAAAAATAACAAATACTTGTATAGATTGCAGTTTGTACAACTTAGAGTGCGACAGATTTAGCGGTTTCCATTTATCGAGCGAAAAAAGTTGGCTTTTTTTAGTTTTTTATCAATCAAAAGCCCTCGTAGGAAGACTTATTTAAAATTTAAAATTGGAGTCTCCTGGGAATGTTTGTCGAATATTGTAAATCCTCGATGCAAGGAAGGCTATAAATAAAATGGAATAACTCAAAAAAAAAAAAGTATAATTCATAAGATTATTTTTATATTACAATTAATTATTAATTGATTCCCCTTTTGTTCCTCCTTAAAATAAAGAAAGAAATTTAAATCAAGTATTATGATTATTAACTCTTAAGAATTGATATAAAAAGATGGCGTTTCAAAGAGTTTTCAGAAGGAAAATTTTCGTCTCTTTAGTTTATTCAGTAAGTATTTTAAACAACTCTCTTAACGTACTTATAAATAATAATGATACTAATAATAATAAATCTTTTCTTTTATTAATTAAATTAGGCTCTCATCCAAATATTTTTTACTCTACAAATTTCTTTCTTTCTGTTAATAGTGCATACTGTTCGCTTTTTACTTAAATGGATTCAGACTATGATACTGTGGAAGTGGTTCTTACGGGAAAGAGCGCAGCAAAAGAAGTTGATCTTAATCAAGGTGATCTTAATCAAGGTATGTTGAACAAATGCATTTTATTTATTTATAAATTCAATTAATTAATTATTTATACAATAATTTAAAATTTAATATTTATTATAAACAGAATTGGTAAATTCGCTATTTAAAGCCAGAAGACTATTATTTAAAGAGAGTAAATATAAGAGAATTATCATTGATGATTCCAATGCAATTACGTTAGAAACATATGATGGTAAAGCGTTGCAGTTACGTTGTGAAGATGAACAATCCAATAATGATGTAAGTCGAGATGAACAATCCAATAATGATTTAAGTCGAGATGAATATGAGAAAGATGAGGAAAACAAGGAAGATGAGGAAGATGAGATAGACGAAATAGAAAAAGAAGATGAGGAAGATGAAATAGACGAAATAGAAAAAGAAGATGAGGAAGATGAGATAGACGAAATAGAAAAAGAAGATGAAGATACGGAAGATGAAGAAGATGAAGAAGATGAGGAAGAAGAAAAGAAATTAAATAATAATAAGAAACGTCCGCTACAGC
>QIBA01000189.1 GCA_003225175.1 Acidobacteriota bacterium | reverse complement strand
TGGCTACCAGGAGGAAGATACTCTTCTTCCACTGGTTGTCAAGAGGAGAAACACCTGGGCAGGCAACTGCCAGGCTTGGAGGGGTGAGTTCGAGCTACACGAATGACAGCTCCTGGCAAGGCCCTCTATTGAGAGTCTATATTACTATAAGATTATATAAATCTTATATTAATGAAGGAGAGAGGGGGATTCGAACCCCCCGTTGGAGGTTTTAGCCCCCAAAACGATTTAGCAGACGGGTGATTGCGCTCTGGCTCACCTCTAAGTTGTTGAGAACTGAAGATGTTGTTCGGCTCGCCTGGACCGTTTGGGCACGGATTTCCGCGCATTGGGATAAATTGGGATAAGCTTTAGTGCACCAGATGCGGGCTCTCGCTAGTATTTTCTCATCGGGAATGGCGCTAACCCCAGCACGTGCCGGCGAGCCACAAACCACAACCGGCTATTGATCGCACTCAATTCCGGGGTGCTGCGAGTCAGATAGCGGGCCACACAGCCTCCGCGAGCCAGTGCGCTCACGCCTCCAAAGATCCCCGTGGTCTCGTCAATGGTCTGTTGCAGCGCCTTGGCAACTTTTTCCCAGTCCGCAAACCCACCGGCAAACACGCTGAGGCTGGCCATGTAGTTGAAATCCTCCATGACGCCCATCTGAGAGGGATCGCGAAGGTAGGGGGTGATCCTCGTGCGATTCAGCATAAGCGGCTTCTCTTGCAGGAACACTTCGGTTTTCAGGTCCATATCACGAAAGCTCCATCGTTCTCCGCAAGCCAATCTACCGGCTGCAAATGATTCCAGCACGATTGTCTTGCTCCCCCCACTTAGGTTTATTCGAAGCGTCTGACACAGACTTGCGCCCGCGTGAGGGATAGTGTGATCGGGAACGTATTCGAGGATGGCGTCCTCGCCAAGCTGGATGGCGGTATGTTGGAAGGCAGGTTGCCGGGGGGTACGGTAGACTCTGGTGGCCGAAGGCGTGGTTAGCAAAACGTGTGTTCCGTTCCCCTGCTGCACGCGGGTTATCAAGGAGTCGCCGCCCAAAACGCCCCCGGTCGGATTGAGAAGCATGAGATACGCGGTGCCGTCCTCGAGCTGGAACGGAGTGAGCGCTTGAAGAGGCAGTGTATACCTATATTGCCGCAGAATTGTGCGGCCGCCGCTTCGTGCGAACCTGAGATCCAAGAGGCCATCGCGGCCGGAGCGCTCACGACTCGAACAATAGCCCGTGTCGGATCCAGTGGATGACGCTATCGATTCCCGATCCGTTCTTGAGATTCGTAAAAACGTACGGTCTCTCTCCTCGAATGCGCTTCGCATCCCGGTCCATAATAGCGAGATCTGCGCCTACATAAGGCGCCAGATCGATTTTGTTGATGATCAGCAAGCCGGAATTCATGATGCCAGGTCCGCCTTTGCGTGGAATTTTGTCGCCTTCGGCCACATCGATCACGTAAATGGTGGCATCCACAAGTTCAGGGCTGAACGTTGCCGCCAGGTTGTCTCCTCCACTTTCGATGAAAAGAATGTCCATTCTGGGAAACTGCTTGATCAGCAGGCCGGCTGCTTCGAGGTTCACGGACGCGTCCTCGCGTATCGCCGTATGGGGGCACCCGCCGGTTTCGACCCCCACGATACGTTCCGGCGTAAGAACCCCACGCCGAGTCAGAAACTCCGCGTCCTCACGAGTGTAGATATCGTTGGTGATGACGGCCAGGTCGTAGTGCGTTTGCAATCTTCGGCACAGAGCTTCGACCAGTGCCGTTTTACCCGAGCCCACGGGTCCGCCTATGCCGATTTTCAACGGCTTGCTGATCATGACCGGAACAGTCTGGCCTCAAGGTTGGCGTGCTTCATCGCCGCGATTTCCTGCGCGGGCGCAAAGCTCCAGAGATCCCGCTCATCTTTTCCTTGAAGATCGGCCGCAAGTTTGGCGATGCGAGGCCTGGCTGCCGCGAGGATCTTCTGGCCGCCAAGCTGGCCCAGAGGCAGAAGACGCAGCGCAGCGCCCACCAAAGCAGAGCTGGCCGCGTACAAATAGGAGGACGCCAAAGCTTCTTCCGGCCAGTTCAGGATTGCGCCGGCGATGCCAAAGCACACCGCATGATGGCCGAGTGTCAGATCGCTCGTGATCGCGCCTCCGAATCGCACGACGAAAGAATCGGTACTCGTATGGACTAAAACCCGCAAGACCTGACGACCCATTTGACGGCTTGCGTTTCGCGATTCGCAGGCTACCTTGATGGCGTCGAGCCTCTCATCAAGGGCAACACATCCATCAAAATCCTGAAGCCGGCCTGCCCTTGAGGCACAGAGTGAGACAAG
>QIBA01000188.1 GCA_003225175.1 Acidobacteriota bacterium | reverse complement strand
TACTATATCTATATATTAATCCGTAAATTATCATTAATATTTTAAAATTAAATTAATATACTGTAAATAAGTTTTACTTACCTTCACGGATAATATGCCTAGTGCTAAAGCACATTGCAACTTGAGAATAAGAATGGTTAAATCATTATCGTTATCGTAATAAATTATCATATTAATTAACTACACTCTTTACCAGCTTTCAGATAATATCCCATATAGGTTGAATAAAAGTTTGGATTCGTTCTTATCTCAATTAGGCAATCTTCCACATTATTTATATTATTTATATCATAGCATTTAACAGGTACATCAATTTTTGAAGCTTTGAATGCACATAAAGTTAATTTTATTGCAACTAAAAATTGAGATAAAAAATATTAATAAGTATATAAAAATTTTTTTACATTTTTAAATACACTTACATTGCACCCTTTCATCATCAGTATTATCAAGTTTAGAGCAATTAATTTTTATTAAATGCGCAGCCTCCCTGTAACAATCTTTATCTTTATAGCTAGTTAATTGTGCTTAAGATTATCCTAAGTTAATATAAATTAAAATATTATAAATTTAAAGAATCAATATAATTACCATGAACTTTGTTAATTAATTCCTTTTCCTAAACAGAATCGTTATAATCATCATAATCAGTAGAAAAATAACTCCTTATGCCAAAGTCAAAGGAATTGATAGGTGTACAGTTAATTAATTAGTAACAAGACAAGAAAGAAAATTTTTGTAATAAAGATCATTTTGTTAGTTTTAATAAAGATAAGAAGAAAATACCTTATCGTTATATATATATTTTTTATGAAATTTATTAAAGCGATTATATAATTTTTTCTCGTGATTAATTTAAAGTTTGCAATTTTTGCACGATATTTACTATCTTTTTAGAGTAACGCTTAGTTAAATGATTTTTAACTGTTTTATATTTGGGCATTTTGCTCATTTTTTTTTTTTTTAAAGGGCATTTTGCTCATTTAGCTAATATTATATAAGCAAACTTAGCACATTGATTATTTCTTTTAAAGTAATTATATAATTCAACTTGATCTAAAATTTTTGAAATAATGATTGGAATTGGAAATGTTTTGTTAGTTACGAAATTAGAAACATGTATGACGTAAATAACGCAGTTGCAATTTAAAAAAAGATATAAATACAGTGATATGCTGACTTAACAAAGTAAATTTTTTACTATGAATAGTATAGTTAAGTCCACATTTCAAAATGAATTGTTTAAATGCATTAATCTAGATATAAAACCTAGTACGTTACAAACAGATAATTTTGGTAATTTAAAATTACCTAAAAATGTCATTATTCAAATTCGAAAAATAAATTGGCCAAGGAAAAAGGAATTCAAAAAAAAATAACGAATCAAGAAGCATCGTTGAACAAATCCACCAATAGAAAAATGAAAATGAAATCATTGAGGATAGATTAATTATCGATAGAAATATAATTGAAGATCAAATTCAAGAAAAGAAAGAAAAAAATGAATCAAGAAGCATCGTTCAACAAATTAACAACACTGAAAGTCACCAACATGATGAATTCATCGAGGATAGAGTAATTATCGATGGAAATATTGAAATTCAAGGAAAGAATAAAAGAAAAAATCCCTTTGATGAATTAATTAGTAATTATTCTAACTGAAGATTAAAATTATTTATCATACTTATAAATTATTTTTATTACAGCGAATAAAAAACTGAAGACTATTCAAACACAAAATTATAAAGTTTCTATTATCAAAGAGTTTGATAAATTATATAATTATAATAACTTTAAAGTTAATAATCATGCTAATGATTCAGTTAACGAAAATATTACAGGTAATTATTTGTAATTTGAAAGAATAATTTATGATATTTATATTAATAACATTTAAAAATGTAGAAAAGCAGCATATGACGGAACAAAGGAAAACAATTTTACTAAATGGATAAATTTGAAATTATTTTTAAATTTGACGAAGGGAAAATCTATGAATGAACTCAGCAAAATGTTAAATCTGAAATCTGATAATGTTAGTAAAAAGGTACAAACGTTCAAAAAGGCTGTGAAGTTTTTATCATATATTGATCAGGAGAAATATGATCAAATAACAATATGTATTACTTATTTTCAAAAGATTAACAAAATGGATTGGAATGAAGTTTTAAAGCATATGAATAATATGATAGATTCTAAAACAAATCTTAACAGCAAACAAAAATAGTTATTTCCCAATAAAGAGTTCTTTTTATTTTTTCTGAACTCATTATGATTTACTGTATCTCCAATGTTTCCAATGTTTCCAATCTTAAGTTTCCAATGTTTCCAATGTTTCCGATGTTTCCTAAGTTTCTGATCTAAAGTTTCCAAGTTTCCAATGTTTCCAATGTTTCCAATATTTCCAAAGTTTCTGATCTTAAGTTTCCAAAGTTTCCAAAGTTTCCAAAGTTTCCAAAGTTTCCAATGTTTCCAAAGTTTCCAAAGTTTCCGATCTAAAGTTTCCAATGTTTCCAATGTTTCCCAAAGTTTTCAATTTTTCTGATTTTATAAT
>QIBA01000187.1 GCA_003225175.1 Acidobacteriota bacterium | reverse complement strand
ACGGTCGCTTCTACGGTCCGTCAATTTTTTGCCGCAAAACTGCGCAAGTCTGCGCCACGCATTGCAAAAGCTGAATGATCGAAATTTATCCGCACTCTCTGCACTTCCACCGCAACGCACGGTCATCTTTCATCTTGGAGTCCCCGATGTAAAAGCATGTCGTTTGAGGTAATGGGACCGAAACGACGCAAGCCTCTTCGACAACTTGAGCGATAGTCAAGACAATTCCTCACAGATTCCGTCCGCCCGTTCAAAAACGCGCGCACGGTGTTTCAAACACGAACAGAAACGATTGGGTCAGAGGAATAAAGGAACATCAGTGTGCGTAGAGGGCCAGTTATGAAGTTGAAGCAGCGACTGTTTGCTTTTCAGCGCTCGGGCTCCATTACACTTTCGCCACGAATTTTTTGGTCAGCCTTTTTGACGAAAAACTTTCCAGACGAGAAATCGATCCCACGAACTTCCTCCAGCTTTCATCGCGACCCCGGCCCCCCCGGTGTCGCCTTGATTGCTCACAGGAACGTATCGAAAACGGGGCAGGGATGATCGAGCGCAAACGTGATAACGGCCAAATCCAGCGCGCAACGGAGTTTGACTCGGGGCTGTCTGCGATCAGCCGTCACGTAACAAACACTCTTAATATTCAACCCCTGCGCAGTCCTTCCGGATTAATCAATGCCGTGTGGCCGTTTCTGGGCACAAATCAACTGTTTCAAAGTCATTAGCTTTGCGTAAGCCAAGTATTAGGTCTCCGCGCGAACCTCCATTTTCTTTCGTTGGGCACAACATGTGACACGAAGGAGTCGATGGCAGGAGGTTTGGCAGAACGCTTTGGTTGCCGACCAATGCTGTATCAAGATCGAAGAAGATCGTGCGGCATGAAAAACTAGCGGGCAGGTGATCAGCCAAGTTGTTGAGCTCACTCAATTTACTGATCGCGTCTCGTGCGGTGTCGCTGTTAAGGCTGCCTTTAATCTCAAAGGCAGCGCGAACATGTTTGGCAGGAATCGCTCGTGTCTTGCCTTTTTCCGATTGATTATAGTCACCATCACTCCAAGTTCGGGCGAATTGATTCGATCATAAATTAGCACATCGAAGTGATACAACTTGTATTCAGCTGCGATTACATCTGGAATTACAAATCCAGAAGTAACCCCATACTTTTTGGGGAGGTAATCCGAAAGCCATTTCCGTACTGCGGCTTCGCCTGCCTTCCCATGCTGGACACGCACAAGGCGCGAAACATTGTATTCCTTAGCGCGGTTAAACTCGCTAAGAATTTCCTTTCGGGTATTGTGGAACTCCTTCCACCCAACCAGCCCGTATCTTTTGTCATTCGATTTCTGCAAAGCTTGGCCTCGTGGATCGCGCGTTAAGGGTAGTGGAATATAGGGAATGGGATCATTGGTTTTAATTTGCGCATTCCGTCACTGTCCCGATTGATCATCCCCGGCGACAGTCTTTCGGAAGTTTGCCAATTGGGATCGCACCTTGTCGAGCGCTTTTACTTCTGCGACAACCAGCTTCTTTGAGAGGCTTCCTCGAGGGTGGCTGCGTTCGTGGCAAAAAACTTTCCCTCAACTCTGTCTCGAATTTAATCACTCCCTTTTCTAATAGGAGTGGAGCCTACGGGAGTCGAATCCGAAGCCAGCGGATAACAGTGGCGTCGTCCATTCTGAGTCAGTTCTCGGCCGACTCTTTTACTACCGAACGCGCTGGCCCCGCTAGCCGAAAGATCGATCAGTACATCACCCGAGTTGAGGTGCTCGACCTGCCGCAGTCGTTGTCCGGCTATTTTATCCAGCAAGCAGGATTTTGTCAGATCATGAGGGATTACGTCGGAACACAAGCCCGGCAATTTTACCTATGAAAACGCGCGTCAGATCAAATCAGGTCAAATGAGAATACCCGTTAGGCACCGATGCCATAGCGCTCTCCTGTGGGGAACGTTACGGGTCCGGTAGTGTCACACAGATTTTTTGAGTAAACCCCGCGGGGGTCTACGAAGGCGAAAGTGGGCAAGCAAGGGGTGGTAGGGTGCGGCAATTTTACTGATTGAT
Organism: Acidobacteriota bacterium; assembly: GCA_003225175.1. NCBI lineage: Bacteria > Pseudomonadati > Acidobacteriota > Acidobacteriota bacterium. Next base: position 317 of record QIBA01000187.1, on the reverse strand, counting down.
TACGCCCGCTAGTCAAGAGAATGCACCGCAAGCGTTAACTCAAACGGAAATTGCGCGTCACAGGCCAATGATCCGATGCATTGGTCTGGGTGACAGTGGGCTGCAATGCCGTTAGGCCCTTTGTAAAAAGGAAGTCAAAGGTAGCGTCTGGAAAGCCGTGATTCCCTGGGTGAGTTACTCGTTCCGGTAAAGCCATTCCTTCAAAATTGTTCTGGTATCCAGCATCAGCGAGGGAATCGAGTGTTCTTTCCGTGGCGAACATTGCCTGATCGTGATTTGTGTTGAAATCGCCCCCAATCACAACGCCCTTAATCGTT
>QIBA01000186.1 GCA_003225175.1 Acidobacteriota bacterium | reverse complement strand
GGCTCTCGGCTCCGGGCAGCAGGGCGGTGCCATGGAAACCCTGAAGGACTGGATGAGGTCGCTCAATGCGCGCGTAACTATTCCCTTGAGGCCCAACGACCTCGCCTGCCGCATGAACTCCGAACACATCGGCCAGTTCAAAGTCGGAACGCGGATCGCCCCATTCGTTGTAACGGGAGGTTTCAAATGTAGCGAGAAGGGAGCCGCCTTCATGCACATATTGCCGAATGGCTTCACACTGAGCATCGCGGAGGTAAGCTGCGTTGGGAAGAAGAAGCGCGCGGTATTTTTTCAAATTCGCTACATCAAGGTTCCCCTCATGTACGAAGTCGAACAAGAAACGCCCTTCCAGCAGCGCGTAGTAAATGCCTTGCAGATAATCGACCGGACCGCCGCGATAGCGTGGCCGTCGGGAATCTGGCCGGGGATAGAAAGCGACCGTGCGTTGCGGATAGAGGACGGCTAGCTCAGCAATCGAACTCCGATTACAGAAATGCGTTTCGTTTGCGGCCAGCCAGGTAAAGAAAGAGCGCCCTACCTCCCGCCAGCGATTGTCCTCGGGAGAACCGCCCAGCCAATGAAACCATGGCACCATCCCGCTTGCAGTAGTTTGCGCAAGCCAAAGCGTCAGTTCGGCAGGCGCTTTGGAAACGTGCCGCCAACTTGGTTGTGCATTGCTGTAAGCCCCTGCGACGTTCGTTATGGTGCGCCCCTGCATGACGGATTGCGCGACGCGACCCTGCTGCGCGCAGTTCCAGATCGGCGTTTCACCCGAGCGTCCTTGGTGATCGGCGTTGAACCATGCCGCAGCGTGGCTGAGCGGCTCTAAATCCTTGATTGTGTCGATCCCCCCGCCGAGGTTGCCGACGTAGACGGATTCCGCGCTGCGTTCGCGGGCGATGCTATCCCACAAACGCCACAGTTCCAACACGCGGTCCTGGTGCGCCTGGTAATACCTGCGATATAGCGGATTCGAGGCGTCTGTTTCTGCCGGAGGCGCTCCCCCTAACTTCTCGTACAGGCGGCAACAATTCTCGCAGTAGCACACACGCAGTGCTCCTGTAGACGGCCAGCCATTGGTGAAGAATCCGTCTACCGCGTAACGCTGATTGATCTCGCGGTAGATTGCTGGCATCTGCTCGGAAAAGTAGCTGCCAAACATGCAGGTAGAGAATAGCCACGGCGACTCCAGATGGGGTCGAGACGATCCATCGGAGTTGCGCTCGAACCACTCGGGGTGCGCTTTCCAGGCGTCCTCGTAGGCGAAATTGCAATCCATGCGAGCGACAGCGCGAATACCGCGCTGCTTCACGGCGGCAACCATCTCGCCGAATAGATCGCGTGTTCCGAGGAATTGGCTACGACGGTGGTAAGGCACTTGGGTCGGATAGAAGGCCAGAATGCCACCGCAGTTCAGCAGCACTGCATCGACCTTGAGCGATGCCCAATAGTCGGCCCACGCTTCCGTATTCATAGTCAACGGATCGCGTTCGTTGAAATTGATCTGACCACACCGTCGCATGGTGCCGTACCAGGAACGTGAAGGCGTGTTGGCCTGTACGATATCGGCGGAATCGGGCGGCATGAGGGAAATTTCTGCCGGAGATGTGGTAACTGAGGCGGCAGTAAGCAGCAGGAAGGAGCGCCTGTTCATGGTGCTCATGCTCGCAACGCCTCCCCCACAGCGCGTAAATTCGCTAGACGCATTTCCGAGTACTTGTGCGAGAGGATCACGCCGTCTGCGCCAGTGTCCAGTGCCGCTCGCACGGCATCGCGCACATCCCGCGGCTCGGTTTTCTTTTCGTCTCGGCCGGTCGGAATATCAATCCCGGGCCAGATCTTGACCGTATTCTGGACGCCAGCAATCGCGCGCCGAGTTTCGCGCTCGACGTAGTTT
>QIBA01000185.1 GCA_003225175.1 Acidobacteriota bacterium | reverse complement strand
CTTCCACAACACACTTGTCGAGAATGGAGTTTATTAAGTGCATTTGAGGATCCTGCTTGAACATCTCTACAAGGTTCCACGGTGGACGTTTGAAGTACTCACGCGTTAGCTTTAACTTTCCAGCAACCATGCACCATAGTAGTTTTCCTAACATGTAAACATCGAAATTGGTATGTACATTCTCCAGGCGTTCACCCCAGTCTCCCCACTGAGGCATGTAATCTCGAGGCCCAACGCGTTCGTCTGTCACTGTGAGTCGCTCGCTCTCGCCGCCTACGAACGTGATCCCGAAGTCGCCAAGGATTAGTTGCTCGTCGCTTCGCAAGTAGACATTATGAGGCTTGATATCACGATGTACTACATTCTCGGCGTGTAGAAATGCAACTGTCTTAACCAAAGAGCGAAACGCTTTTAAAGATGCGTACACCCTTCCTCTAAACAATACGAGATGATGTTCAAGGCTTCCAGTTACGTGATACTCCGTGACGATCCAGCGTTCGGCTTCATTTGCCTCTACCAAGGTCAATAGACCAACATGCTGAAGCCTGAGCACCTCGATTTCTCTTTTCAACCGACCTAACGCTTGATTTGCCTCAGGCTCGGCCAAGGAGATTTTGTAGAGCTTCATAGCCGCGAGTTCTGACGGGTAGTCTTGACGTGCATATGCGACAATCGACTTTGCCAGCTGTTCAGCAACTGGAAGTCGGTCTCCCCAGCTTAGGGATCCCGTAAGTTTTGGCAAGGCCTGAATAACTGATTCTAAGGATTGCTGTCTTTCTGCGACTCTTTCTGGCTTTCGAACCAAATAGACCGTACTTTGCCCGCCTTCGCCCAGCAGTCGTAGTTGCTCCCAATCATTTCTAGTAGACATTAGATCCTAAAAAAAAGGGCCCGTTCCGAGCTACTTGCGGATTTGGGGACAGCCTGAACTGCGTCCTCTACACAAATAATTTCGCAGTTCAGGCTGTAGCCTTTTCCCCAGATCTTTTGGATCGCTTATCGTCTCTCCGAAGTCGCTGATGCGCGCGGAAGAACGATCTCACAACGTCGTCTCTGAGTAATCGTATTGTCTCTGCAGCGACAATATCATCCAGCACGGGTTCAGATAGGCACACGAGGACGGATATTTGCATAAGTGTGTGCGCGGTGTTTTGTCCGGGATCCGCCAAACCGGCATTACTACGCCCGGCTAGCAGACGTTTGTAGTTATCGACTAAACCCAGGCGCACAAATAGGCTCTTTATACCGGCGTGCACATTGTCGTTACCCATTTGATAGTACGACCGCATGTCGGCGCGCCCTGCCTCTTGCGCCAGATCCGCAAAGGTTACTTTTCTCTTTTTCAGATGATAAATGGCCCATCCATAATCCGAGTCGAAGTCCTTTCCATATTTTGAGATCGCGGCGTTATAAGCCTTATCAATTCTGCTCACTTCGCGCGAACTGAGCGGCCTCTGTCCAAGGAGCGCATAACAGCTCGCATATTTCCTCATTGCTCGCTTCGACTCCACAGCCTGATGCGCATGGTAACGCTCGGCGATCTCTTCACCATGCTGATGGATGACTGTCGCGACTACCGCGAGCTCATGCAGCGTCCGCCAGCGAGCCATCGCGCCGTCGGCAAAGCCGTTTTCGAGCAAGCAAATAATTTCATCTGTAACTTGACATGCTCGAACGTGAAGCCTGAGTAGAATCTCGTGCCAAAGGGCCTTGGCGTGACCGGCTGACTGTCGTCGCGCATATGCCGAGCCACCCCACTCACGAACGCAGGTCAATAAAATGCGAAGGCCATTCAAAGCTTCTCCCCATCTTTCTTCAGGCCGCTCTCGAAAGAGGAAGACTTCGGTTGCTTGTAGTGCGTGCTCTTCCTCCCAACGGGATCGTAGGTGCTTGACAAGATCTTTGGCGAGTCGCCCTGCAAGATCCGGAATAAATTTTTGAATCCCGGTATCAAGAAATTTCTCGAGGGCGGTTCCAAGCTCGGAGACATCGGATTCGGTCAACGTAAGAGTGATGTTTCTACTCGGCGAACCTGCTCCGTACTTGAATGGTTTCCCATTCCCAGCTAAAACATGCTCCGCGATCTTGTCCGGAACAGATTTCCGGACCTTGATGCCTTGAGTTCGCAACTTCTTGGCGATCAAATTTGCGAGAAATCTTTGGGGAACAGTCGACAGGCTCCGATCCAATTGCTTCTGAAATACATCCATCCCTTCCCTCCACGTGCACGTCCGCCGCTCCCGTGACTAAAGGCCAAAAGGGGAGGGCCTGACTTGAGCGATTTTCAAGAGAAGATTACGCAGTTCAGGCTGTTCCCTTTTCTCTGTCAGAGATTTCGCTCGGGTACAACGGTACCAGAATGGGACTGACAATCAGTGAGGAAGAGCGTCAATGCT
>QIBA01000184.1 GCA_003225175.1 Acidobacteriota bacterium | reverse complement strand
TCAGACACGAAAGAACGATGGCAGCACGGGGCCGCCAGAAGACGACCAGCAAAATAAACGGAAGCGCGAGATAAAACTGGTCTTCCGCCGCAAGCGACCAGGCATTGCGAAAACGCGGTACCGCCGTGCAGCGCGATGTTTTGAAGGGAGAACAAAAATTTCCAGAGCGGCTGGGCCATATCCGGATACTCGCGCCACAAGGGCAGCAAAAAGTAGATCGTGAGAATGAAAAGGTAGGCCGGCAAGATCCGCAAAGCCCGGCGTGCGTAGAATCGTCGCAGATTCAGACGGTTGTTGCGCGCGAGCTCCGCGAGAAGCTGGCCGCCAATCAGATAACCGCTAAGAACAAAGAAAAGATCTACACCGATCCAACCCCCGCGGTGCACGCGACCGGGCCACGGAAAACCCATGATGCCGGCGTGATAGACGACGACGATGATGATTGCCAGCGCCCGAAGGAGATCGAGACCAGGCTGCCGCTGTCGATGCTGGAACCGCGGATCAAGATTAACTTGAAGCGTTGGTGTCGGTTCGCTCCTCACACACAAAGAAGAAGTAAAGATTATCAATCACGACGTGGAACCACTTCCCAGTCGCGGCTAAGCATTGGGAATAATTCGTGGCCTATTCTGGAAATTTTTCAGCAATTTTCGATCGCATCCGAATAACACTAGCCAACATCATTGGACCCGCGCTTAACTGGACCGGCATTGCTCGTACCACCTAAATCGCAGGCGCACTCCAATTGAGTAAACCAGATAGTAGCCTATCAACCCGGCAGCAACTGCCAGCGAAAGCTGCGTCCCGGAGGCGGTGATCAGCCAATGCTGATGGCCAGGAGCGCTGCTGCCGGGGTGCGTAGCGTGCCACCAGCCGTAAACAACACGTGCGGCGATCGCGAATACAATGATGAAAGCGAGCCAGCGGCTCGGAGTATAGAAAAGTCCTTCGGGTCGGCTTTCCCAACGAGTCAGCGCCAAGCCGAGCAACCCGAGAATGCCTCCAACGCCCATTCCAATCAAGGAGAATCGAAACGCTGACCCGATCCAAAAGGAAAGAAGCAACGTGAACGAGATAAAGAAAACGGCGGAGAAGCTGGTCATGCATAGATTGAGGGTCGCGACCCAGCGTCGTGCTAGCCGGCGAGCAGTGCCAGCGCGGTAACGCAAAGCAAGCGAAAGCAAAACGACACCCAGCAAGGCGAGCAGGACAAAAAGCAGCAGCGCAAAAACGATGATCGGCACGGCAGAAGTAAAGTAAGAACGAAGAAGGAAAAAGTAAGAAGGATTCGCCGCCAGTCAGAGACTGCTGCTACGAAGCGGTACTCACGGGAGTGATCCCTACCGTCACGGCAGTTTGGAGGAGCGAAGCCGGCGTGGCGTTCGATTAAATCATGTGGCGATGCATTTTGTTGCTTTGGCGGTCACGATTGGGATTGCGTTCGCCGGATTAGTTTCGGCAGACGAGAATGCGGGCGCTGGCTGGGCAGAGGAGAACGTGCGCGTCGTGCAGATGAAATTGCACGAGGCCGGTTTGTACTTCGGTGATATCGACGGTGCGTACAGCAGCGAATTGGCCGCGGCGCTCGGCCGTTACCAGATTCGGAATGGGCTCCCGAGTACCGGGCAGCTCGACACGGAGACGAGCAAGGCATTGGACGCTAAGCCGGCGGTGGCGACAACGGCAGCAGATCGCACGCAGAGTTCCGAAACGTGGCGACGGTTGCGCATGAGCAACCAACAAACGCCTAACAATGCGCGAGAGACTTCGTCCTCTCGCAGCGCGGGAACACCGGGAAGCGGCGCCGAAATGCCGGCGCGGTCACCGCCCACGGCTACAACGCCACTCTTCTCGGGGAGCACAGAGCCGGCGTCAGCGCCGCCGGCTACAGCATCGGACACCGTTTCTTCGTCGCCAGGGTTCAGCACCGAACGCTTGCGCGATTATGTGGGTGCATTTGTGCTCGCCGGGCTGGATCCGCATGTCGGCTCGGAAACGGAGTTCTTTGCCGATCGCGTCCAGTATTACGATGAGGGCGTGATTGGCCGCGAAAAAATCCGTAAAGATTTAGAGCGTTACGCGGCGCGCTGGCCTGACCGGCGTTTTT
>QIBA01000183.1 GCA_003225175.1 Acidobacteriota bacterium | reverse complement strand
TGATGCTTTGATCGGAGTTTTCGCGACCCGTCTTCGGCAACTATTGAGTATCTTTGAAGAGGTGGGCGAGAACGAAGAAGCCAATGTTCTCCAACGCAAGGCAATCGAGGCACTAACAGATCCTCAAGATCAGGAGGAAGTTCGACGCCAGCTTTTGTGGCGCTAGATCGCTGATCAGTCGTTAATGGATGAGGGTGATTGGCGAAAAATCTCTATTACACTCATTGACGCCGAAAAACGCGAAGCAAAAGCGCAAACTTGTGCTCCAAGTCAGCTGCTAAAAGCAGTCGAATATTTTCTTCTTACGGAAGTGCCCACGGAAAATTAAGCAAGATGGACTAGTACCAGAACCATTCGTGCAATCGTCTGCTGGCATTGATAAACGGCTTTCGATTCGTGGTGGCCGTTGCATGAGGGCTTCGGAAGAGTGCTAAACCTCTCACGTGTATTCCAGCTGAACACTCTCACACGCCAGAGCGCATTCAGCCCAGTGTTGAAAACTCGGCTCTTGGCTGCGCTCTCGCTCGAACAACTCCTCCCGACCTACCCACTGTGAATATGATTGGTTTCGGATTTTCAGCCATTCCGCGTGATCCGGCAGGTAGGGATCGCCTTTCCGTTTGGCCACGATCCCCTCAAGGTCTTCCTCACACGCAAGTCTGAAGAGTTGTTCTCCACCCGTCTCGATGTGGTCGCAATACAGGAGACGTTCGCCTCGTTTCGGTACGATCCCACGAAGTCGCTGCTTGCGATCAATTAGGGGCAGATAGCGAGTGTCCTCCCCGTTGTGAAATCTACGGAATCCAGGCATACGATTTCGCCGTCGAGTACGCAACGGCGGCCCTTCAGGTCACGAGCCAATCCTTCGCACAAGCTTGGAAATGATTTGAACGTGTTTCGGTTGCGCGAAACAAGCCTTACGCCGTCGCTGTCCGAATAAAGCAGAGCACGGAATCCGTCCCATTTAATTTCAAAAAGCCAGTCAGTATGGGAAAAGGGCGTCCGGGCGCGTGAGAGCGGCAAAGGCTGGAAGGACGGGAGAAGCACTGACATGAGTATAACTGGGGAATGGTTCTGTTCTGCCCCTTGCCTTGCTGTCTGTAAACATCGGCTCTTGAAACTGAACCGTGTTGCCGACTTGCATGTCCGCTCCTCGTCTGAAAAGTTGCCCCCTTCATGGTTTGCCCCGGGGAACAACTGTTTGACAGCAGACTCTCAAAGGCAGTCCGACCGGGGAGTTACGAAACCGGAGCCTCGAAACCGCTGAACCTGCGGATGAAGCCCCGGATATTGGAAATGTGTAGCTGTTACTTGCCCTTGACCAGTGAGCAATGGGTCGCAGCTGTTTTCCGTACCCGCATCATTGGGCTACGCTGGGGAAACTGCGCGATGCATCGTTAACTTCCTGTGGAAGCGGGTTGTACCTGCGTTGCTTGAAAGGAAACGCGTTTCCATTGCCCAGTCTGTTTCACCCACACGATTGTTACCCGAACATCCGCTGTTAGTGGCTGGCCATGAATCGTCATTTGGACATTGCCGCGCCCGTTGTATATCCCTGTATTGCCGTACATACGAACGTTCTCTTCGGTGACATCAATGGCGCTGTACTTCACGCTGCCATCCTTCAACTCTTGGATGGTGTGGCTCTTATCCTCTTTGATGCCGTTAGGCCCAATGCCTACATAATCATCGGCAAGATACCGTTCCAGGATAGACGTGTCTCCCTTGATGACAGCGCTTCGTATCTGCTCTTCCAGTCCGGCGACGGCTTTCTCAGTCCCGCCGCCAGACTTCTTCTGTTGCGGCCAAGCGGCACTGCCCAACGACATCGTAAAGATAAGACAACAAATCCAAATCCTATTCATCCGAACCTCCACTTTGTTTTTCTAAACAGACGACTCTAGTCTCCGCGTTCATACATGTCAATCTTCGGGCGACTCTTTATACCGCTTGTTCGGTGTCAGTGAATTAGGATCAGTCGTTGAGAACCCGCGATTTCACTCATTGCAGCCAAGCTGCAGGGTTGGGGTGGATTCACAGGACGTATATGCGCAGCATCCACCACACGAGAAACAGCGCAACCATGGCCCCCACGATGTGAATTATCCAATCACCCGCCGTTTTCGGTTTTCCAAAATTGAACATGCGGCATGGTAGCAGCTCGAGGTACTTAGCGTTACATCTCCATATCGCTCATTGGCTTAGGAAATCCGGGTCTGGAACAGCCTCTGTTGCTCGGACATCATCCTATGACGAAGCGGTTATGCCGGTCGGTAGTGAGCAACAGCATGCGTGGTACTCCAAGGCCATGAAGGCAATCGCGCTAAAGAAGGATTGGGCATACGTAGTATTTTTTTGCCTAAAAGAAATGGGTGTACTGAGCTGTGACATCTGCGGTGAAGAGTTCGTGATCGGTCATCCTCCCCACCTCGCAAACCAAAGGATTGCTGAAGAGCAATCTTGCTGGCTCGAAAGAGAATTAGCTAAGGATCACGAACGCCAAAAGAACCATGCCGAGCGAATTGAACTACCCGATGCCGCCTCACTGAGCTGGGAAGACAGTGGGCAATACAAAAGGCCAGCTTGAATCCAGTTATAAGTGATAACGCCTGTTAACGACAGGTACGCAGACTCAACAATTCTCCGGGAGTTCATCTCGATTTTGAGCCGAGCAGAATAGGCTCGGTTTCGACTAGGGTAAGCAGTTTCACCATTTGCCGCGTCCGATCTTTATATGTTTTGAAATGCGGACTTTGAATATGCGATTCGTATGCGGCTGCATCCCGATAGGTTTCAAACAATCTGACTTGTTCAGGATGCTCTTTGAGCGAAACGGCGTACAGCGTCAAGACGCCCGGTTCAACACGAATCGAAGTCTCGATCTCTTCTTTAAGGGCGAGTTTGTAGGCGTCAAGTTGCGGTGAATCAATCTCCAATTCTGCTATCCGCACAATCGGGCTTCCGACTACTACGGCAGCGGTTCCTCGCTGCCAAAACCACAAGGCCGTAACCAACGATGTCCCGAGCAGCAACGCTTGTCTCCCCGTCATATGCAACCGCCTTCTCAGATTAGGGCGATCTGACTTACTCCTGAACGAATCGAAACCCTATACGTCTCGATCAGTTTAGCCGG
>QIBA01000182.1 GCA_003225175.1 Acidobacteriota bacterium | reverse complement strand
CTTACTTTGCCGTCGCGGCGAATCTTTTGTGTTTGGTCCAGATCGGCGTTTTCGGCGAACGCAATCTTGATCGTATCTCCGGGGGAAAGTCTTACAGCAGTGTAAGGACCTGGTGGGTACGGCAAAGGCGGCCACTTCGTCTGGCATCCGGCGCAGGCGAGCGCTGCAATCGCTAATAGCGCGAAACAGCAATGAAAGCCTCCTAGTTCGCCGTTCTTGCGAGTCTTTTGCGTCATGTGGCCTGTTTACTTCACACACTTGTTGATAGGCAAGATAAAAACCACCGCGATCTACGTTCCGACGGTGCTTGGAAAATTCCTTCAGCGAAACGTCCAACCTCAAGCGCAGATCAACCGTGGCGATGGGCCGGGCGGGATTGCCTTGCACAACCGTTCGCGCCGGCACGGACTTTGTAACTATCTCCCAGCGACCACGATGGCCCCTTCCCAATCGTAACATTTGTGAGATAATCGCACCCGGGCCTACCGTCGCATCTTCCTCGATGAGGGCGCCTCTTTGCTCGCGAAAATGCGCGATGTCGTTGCGGTATCGGAACCGTCGCCCGATCCCGGATTGTGACTAGCTTGGGCGACCACGTCTCGATGATTGCGTCATAGCCAATCCAAACGTCTTTGCCGATATGAACACCGCGCCATCGGTTGAGCCAGACCCTCCAGCTCCTGGCGCCTGGCGCGTGACGAGCAAGCGCCTGAAGGATTCGATTTTTAAGGCCCCGGATAAACCGCTCCGGCGGCTCCTCATCTTGAAATGTCATTCGCTATTTTTCTGAAACCGATTTTGCATCCGCAAAAGAGCGTCGCTCCACGAATTGATTGGGAGACCGCTGAGGAAAATCATGATCACCTTTCGGTTCCATTGGAATTGTGCTCCTTAAAGATAGAAACGGCCAGGTGAAGTCCGACACCGTAATTGACGACCACATGAAGTCGGCCGCGCTGGCCACGATGCAGCTTAGCCAGCGAAATGACCGAGTCCGAAGCCATGCAATGTGCACGTTCGGCCATTTCATCCATCACATGTTCGACACAAGGTATCCGGAGATACCGTGTCACCATCTTCCACGTGTCCGGGAAAATATTCGGATAATGGATAGCCACATCACTCCCTGCCAGATCCAAATCGAGGCTGGTCGCAAGCTCCTGGACCATTTGCACAGTGCGTTTCACGATCTCAACAAAAGAGACTGCGGTGCGCGTTGTGGAGTAGTAGTTGATTCCTAACAATTGATAACCATGCTGCTCATGCCCGATTACAAAGGCAGAGCTGTGGTCCGAACCTAGAATCCGTTCTCGCACCATGTCATAAGGCACGCCAGGAGGCATACTGTCGGCCATCACGCAGATCGCCGGGCGCCCCTCTGAATTCGAGAACAGAGCCGCTGCAGCTAGCAGGACTGAGGCGAACCCTGCGCAGCCGCTGGCAAATGAACAGAAGTACGGCACATGATCAATTTGAAGCTCTCGCATCACCTCCGCGGGAAAGTAACGATTTCGCAACGCTATATCCGTTTCGTTCACATCGTAGCGCACGACGGCGCTCTCGGCGTAGCAGTGCTGAAAGACCAGGCCGCGCGGTTCTCCAGCACTTCGCAAAGCGGAGGATAATGGGACAGTAGCCAGACTCAAAAGCGTCTCATCTCTGCCCAACCCGAAGTTTTGGCGATAAGCGACGGCGCTCAAAGCCTTAACGTCGCCGATAAGAAGTTTCTCAGCCTTCAATTCATTCAGGTCGCGACGGATACTGCCGAGCTGGTAGTAAAGTCCGTGGATGAAAATGAGCGCGTGCTGATAGAGAAGTATCATAGATCAATCCACGAAGACCGTCTGACTATGCGCCGGCGGGTAGATCTGGCTTGGCATTTTCCGCAGCATACTGTGACAGCGGGCCCAACATTGTGATTTGTTCCGCATCCAGGGTGGCGATGTCGAGTTGAATGTGGAATTCATCCTCGATCGAACTGACCATCTCAAGGATACCGAAAGAATCGATCACGCCCTTAAAGAGGAAATCAAAATTGTCCGGAAGTTCGGCCGGATCGAGTCCCATTTCTTTGATTGACCGAGAGTATTTGTCTAAAAGGAATTGTCGCACTCGGCCCGGAGTAAGATCATTCATTCAATAGCCCTGTGCCAGATTAGCGACCGCTTCGGAGAACTCGTGATCATTTCACGATCGTGAAACCGTTGACCCCTCTTAAAGCAACGCCCTTTCTGCAAAGGGCCGTGTGAATTTCGTCGTAACTTCGCAACGAGCCGATTTCGTCCAAATCAAATTCGACCGAGAAGGTCCCCTGCAAATCTGCGATTAATTGCACCATGGCGAGGGAATCCCATGCCCCAATCTTTTTCTCGGTGATCTCCTCCGGAGGAATGTCAGGCGATAAGTTAAAAAAATCGCGCAGGAG
>QIBA01000181.1 GCA_003225175.1 Acidobacteriota bacterium | reverse complement strand
ATTACCAGCCCCAAGATGGGCATTCCGGGAGCGTATTCGTTGGAGTTTAATGCCTCGGGTCGGTTTGAGGACTTTAGAAATAACGACACCAATGTCCTCGTTCCCAGAATTGGGATACGCTGGCAGCCCTTCAATGAGGAGCTGACCATTCGTGCCACCTGGGGCGAAGGCTTCATTGAGCCGTCACTGGCCTCACTCTACGGTGCTCCGATATTCATTCTGGCGGTGACGAATACGGCGCCTTTCCTTCCGGGTGGGGGTGTGGAGGCGGAAACGACTCAGGAGGTTGATGCCAACAAAAATCTGCAGCCTGAGGATTCGCGGAACTTTAGTGCTGGGTTTGTTTACACGCCGAAGTGGATCAAGAACTGGCAGCCGAACGCTACCTTGACCATGTCAGTTGATTTCTGGGATGTGGAGCGCACGGGCGTAGTGACCGTGCCGAGTGCCCAGTCGCTGGTGCAGGCATTTTTCAAGGGCACGTTAGGACCAGGCGAGCAAGTCAATATCGACCCGGCTACTAACACGGCCAATTTCGTCAAGAGTGGATTTGAAAACTCTGGGCGACAGAGAGCGCGCGGTGTTGACTTTTCACTTCAGTATCAATTCCAGACCGCCAACTGGGGCACCTTTACCTGGAGCAATGACTGGACTTATCTGGATTCCTTCCTCTTCCAGTTGAACGGGGCTGCCAAGACGCACGAGGTATCGGGACGGACTAATAACGATCCGTTTGTGGGTGCCTTCTCTGGCCAGGTCACCATTGGCGACGGCTTCCTGAAGTGGAAGGGTATCACGCGGCTAACCTGGGATTGGAACAACTTTGACCTCAGCATCGCTGGCCGCTACAACGATGGCTTTAGAGAAGAGCGGACGACCAAAATTCCTGGGGGAGGCGGACACGACGACCTTGCCGAGCCAGTTGAGCACTGGATCAAACAGCGCTTCTTCTTCGATGGTCAGCTGTCTTACAATTTGGTCTTCACCCAGCCGGTGGAAGAGCGCCCGGTGGCTGGCTACTCCAAAGAGGGTGGCAAGGAGGTAAAGAGTGGCAAGGAGAAGGAGGTGGTTGAACAGGCCGCCGCCATGCCCTGTTGGAAGACGTTGTTGAACAACACCACCTTTACCGTTGGTTGCAACAACATCCTGGGCGAGGATCCGCCGAGAGCGTTCGGCACCTTCCTCGGTAATGCCAACAACTATCCTGGCGGTCTCTACGACAACCTCGGGCGGTTCTGGTATGTCGAGTTGGTGAAAAGGTTCTAGGATCGACACACTCTAATTCA
>QIBA01000180.1 GCA_003225175.1 Acidobacteriota bacterium | reverse complement strand
GGATACTCGGGGTCGATAACCTTTCAAATCCCGTAATGGCGGTAAACAGCAGAACGAGAGAGAGCAGCTGCATAGGACTCCTCACTCAGAACGACCTAAAGCGTATCGAAATTCAAAAGGCGATGACTAGTATGACTTATTCGTACGCGATCGCATCGATATTTAGTACCAGCTCCGGCGCAGAAGACTCGGAAAGGATATTCATGTTGCTGGCTCAGAGACGACGACCCAGACCGCGTCCGCCTCGTTGGTCGGGAGTCGATTCTGCGTGATTTCAAAGTAGATCCGCTTCTCGACGCCACAGGAGCGAGAATGAACTGGGCGGGCAGAATTGCCCCTCAGGCCTTACGGTAGTTCTTCTTTCAAACGCACACTGCTGCTGCATAACTGCTCATTGCACGAAATCGATTTTGTTTTTCCTATACTTCGAGCTTCTGGTGTCTTAGGTTGGCGGTTCTTGCAGATCGAATTAGCTTCACTTGCAAAGGATGATTGCTTTGGCGCTCTCGATTCGCTTCGGGTACTCGCTTTGCTTTTGCCTCTTCAGCGATATCCAGGAGTTCATGGTTTCTTGCTCCCTGCGCATTACGAGAATCTGGGCGCGCAATGTCTCCTGAGCTGGACCACCCGGAATCTTCCTGATCGCGACAAAGTGTTCCGGATCGAGAGCTTGACGAAGGATGTTTGCGCCGGTGCGAAGCGGCCGCCCGACGATCTCCCCTGCAAGGTCCTGGACGGCAGCCACCATCGCTTCGGTATCGTACTCGCCCAGCTTTTGCACTGCGGCATGTACTAGGCGATGCGCAAGCCGAAAGCTCAGTCCTTCGCTCCGCACCAACGTATCGGCAAGCTCCGTCACTGTGAGGAATCCACTCCGGGCACGGCGCGCCATCTGCTCTTTATTGACCTGACAGCCGCGCATTACCCCCGCAAACAACTTCAATGCCCGGGTTGCGTCTTGGAACACAGAAAAGACTAATGGCTGGAGATCGTCCTCGCTGTCGACGATGTCACCGAAAGGCGTGTTGTGCGCGCAGGCTAATACGCCCTGCGCCTGGGCGAACGCTCTACTCGCCAGAATTCTGGTGTGCTCAAGCGATACCGGGTTCCGCTTCTGCGGCATGATGCTGGAAGTCTGCACCAACGAATCGTTCAGGCGCAGAAAATTGAATTCAGCGGTGCACCAGCCGTAGGAGTTGATCTGCAGGCCCTCGAAACCCAGAAGCTCTGCGGTGAAGTTGCGGTCGATAGGAAATCCGGTGGTGGTAATGGCACAGGCCCCGAGCGGGTTGCGGTTGACGGTTGTCCAGGCAGAACACAGGCGGTCAAAATCACGGCCCAGGAACTCGGCCGCCGCCGCCAGATAATGGCCGAGTGTCGTCGGCTGTGCGGGTTGGGTGTGCGTGTACGCCGGCATCAGCGTAGTGATGTTGGCTTCCGCCAAGCCTAACAAGGCGTCGCGGGCGTCGGCAACGCAGGCAGCACAGCCAAGCACTTCGTTGCGAACGCACATGCGATAGAGAGTGAGATCGATATCGTTGCGGCTGCGCGCGGTGTGCATTCTGCCCGCAACGTCGACCCCTATGTCCGCGGCAAGCAGGTCTTCGATATAGAAGAAGAGGTCCTCGCACGTGCCGTCGTAAGTCGCGGACCTTATCTTCTCAAGATCAAGACGGTCCAGAGCGCTCAGGCAGGCCTGCGCATCCTCGCGAGAGAGGATGTGCTGACGCTCGAGCATGATCGTATGCGCATAGTGAATCTGCAGCAGACCGGCGAGGAAATAGCGCTTCGCATCTTCGAAGTTCGCCGCCAACACGGTTTCGCGATACACCGGCGCGGGAAACTTCTCCGCCCCTGCTGCCTTGTCGAGGCGAGTCGAGTTGGAAGTCAAGAGCCTCTCATTCCTGGAAAGTGGCGCATATCCATCTCGCTGGTCTTTCCGTTTGCATTAGAAGCGCGCCACCAAGCCCAGTTGGACGATTCTGCCTTCGAGCACGGTACTGGATTTCGGGAAGCTGGATGGCAGCGGAATTACTGTACCCGTCGAGTTAACCGGCAGACCAGTCGTTGCCGTCGGGAATCCCGCGGAATCCAGACCGCCGATCGTGATCGCGGTGTTCAAGCTGGTCACATTGGGATGGTTAAAGAGGTTGTTTGCCTCGAGAAAGAACTGCGGCTCCACGTGCTCCCAAAGTCTGGCGATGGTGCGCGTGTAGCGAAGATCTACCTGGTAGATCGATGGCCCTCGCACGAAATTGCGTCCAATGAATAGAGGCCGCGTGACCGTAGAGGTTTTCTGGTCGCCGTTGATCTGGGAGTTGCCGGTAATGTTCTGCTGATCTCCCGAAGCTAAATTCGTGAGAAGCGAGAACGTGTTGTGATTCAAGATACCGCGCAAAACAGTATTTCCGCTGTTCACCCTCGGTTCGATAATCGAGCTCATGGTGAATGAGTTGGGGCGGTTTACCAAACTTTTCCCGCGATCGCGCAGGCGATTGCTTGGGTCCTCGATCGGCAGATTCTGTTCGAAGCTGTTCACGTCTGGCGAGTCGCTGATGGTATGCGACCAGGTGTACGCAGCGCTCACCTGCACTCCCGCAGACAGTCTATGCGTGTAGTTAATAACAGCGGCGTCATAGACGGAACGCGCTCCCGATTGCTGCAGCAGAATATTGTTGAACTGCGGAAAGAGCCGCGTGCTGGCATTCACATTCTTGCTGTAAACCGGCCGTCCATCAGCAAGACTAGCGATCGGATTAATAAGGTTAATGTTGCTCAGGAACTCGAGATTCCTGGCTCCCGTATGAATGTAGCCGAGTGTAATGCTGTCGTTGCTGCTAAGTTCGCGAGACAGCTGCAGGCTGGTGTTGATGGTGTAGGCATTGCGGAAGTTGGGGTCTACCGAGGTCACATCATTCGGAGTTCCTGTTGGCGCCACCGAAGTAAGGATGGTTGGATACGCCGGAGCCCCAGCTGAAGTCGGTCCCAAGGACACCGACGAGAGATTCCCATTATTCAGCAGCGTGTTGAACCAGGTGTTGGTTGCCGGCGATTCGTAAAAGATTCCGCCGGAGCCGCGAACGATCGTCTTCGGCGTCAGCCGGTAGGCAAAGCCTACTCGCGGGGCAAAATTTGCGCCTGGGGAATTGAAGTTGCGGGAATCAATGAAGGGAGCATTGGGATCGGAGGGTGGAGGCACAAACTTGTCATAACGGAGCCCATAAACCAGTGTCAACTTCGGCGTGAATTGCCAGTTGTCCTGACCGTACAGGCTGAAAAAGACCGAGTGATAGGACGGAACCACGCCCCCATTGCTCACCGTGACAGTTGAATAAGACCGTGGATTGGCGCCGGATTTTGCGCTTAGGTAAGCCGCGATGGTGGGAAATGAGTATTGCGTGAACGAATCGGCTTTCTGCATGTCGACATTTTCCTGCCAAGAGCCTCCCCATTTATAGGAATGTTTTCCGTGAATCCAAGTCAGGTTTTCGTTGAGGTTGGGGATCTTCTCCGTGAACTGGTCGCCGGCGGCGATGGTGCCATTAAAGTTCGCGATTTTCGGAATGATTACCGCCGGTCCGGGAGCGGTCAGCGCGCCAGGAAAATGACTGTTGCTGCGCAGCGGCCATGAAAAGCGGAATTCGTTCAGCAAATTCGAAGTAAGCGCGCTCACGACTTGCATTCCGATCACGTGGGCTTTGTCCTTGAAATCGGAACTGGCATCGAGCGCAAATAGCCCGCCCACGTTGGTGTTGAACGGAAATGAGTTCCTGAAATAGTTGTAGCGGACGAATGCAGAGTGCTTCGTGTTAATCACCCAATCCACGCGGGTGTCGACAAACTGGCCATGC
>QIBA01000179.1 GCA_003225175.1 Acidobacteriota bacterium | reverse complement strand
GTGATGCTCGTGAGGCAATGAAGTGCGGGGAAGGAGGATGACCCCGAAAAAAGGCGGAGGTCTCATGATCTCTTTAGTCAGCGATGCTTACCGCATCGCCAAGACTAAACCCATTCACGATGACTTGAAAATTTACGATGAATTGAAATTTGATGGGACAATTCGCCCTTGGACCATAACAGCTCCTCGGGCTAGCCTGGTGCTCTCGCCGAAGGAGGATGCCCAATCTCAAACTTTGCGTCGCGCCGAAGCATGATCGCGAGAATTGCGTGTATTTGCTGAGTGTGCGTGCCGAGTATCGGCCGCAAGGTTTGGAGGCCCAGACTTGGCGTGGAGTTGTGTTGAAAGGGAGAACAATAACTTATTCGCTGTTGTTAGTGAGAAATATCGATCGATAGAATCGCTTTTCCATCTACCCATCTTCATGATATCCTCCCTCGAAATGCCTGCTTTGAATGCTGAATTTGCAACCCCCCGACGAAAAGAATGGCCGCTGAATCCTGCAGGGTTGATTCCCGCAAAAAGCAGTGCTTGTTGCAGTTTTCCGAGAACCCATTTTCGATCGAACGGACCAATTAACCGTGAAAACAGTGGTGCTGTAGCAGGTTGCGGGTAACGTTTGACAAGGATGCGCAATGCGCTAACAGGGCAGGTGATATCCCCCGATGGGGACAAAGGAATTGTCACACCTTTGCGAAAAGGGTCCGTTTTTGAGGATGGTAATTGCAGAATGACTCCATCTCGAACAAATTGAATCGATTCGCGGCAGAGCGATTGGAGAAAAGATCGGTTGTTCCAGGTTGACCATGTAAATTCCCCGATACGCAGAAAACCTGCAAATGCTATACAGAAAGCTGCGTAGATGTTGATGTCGTCGTATGTGTGTCGCAGGGTTACAAGGATCGCTTTTAGAATTTCGGATGTGATTTCTAGCCTCTCTCCCTCTTTGGCCTATTGCCATATTTGCGTGCCGCTCCCCTTAGGATACGTTTAATGCGTTCATCGTTGAAAACGTTGGTTGAATACCCATTATCGATGTGGTAGCTTCGGAGGTGACTGATGTACGACTTGGTTGTCTCCGTTGATGTTTCTTCGGCGGAAGTGGCGATGAATTGAGCGAGCACTTCAAATTGGACGGGGAATGGCTTGAAACCTTGGTTACTTGCAAATCTTGCATATGTTGCTTGGCCGGCTCTGTAGACTTGGCGAGTGTTGGCAGCGAGTCCATGCCAAAGAAGGTCTGCAGCTTTACCCGTAATTCCGACATTGGCTTCCCAGTTTCTCGGCATGGACGATGGGAGGGGGTGTTTTGGAACTGTGGGAACATGTCAGCAATCTTGTCAAATTCAAAACGGGAAAGGGCGTCAGCAATCCAGTTATCTTCTGACGACAGCCATTCTGAAGCAATCTCGATATCATAGAGAGCAGCGATTAGTAAGAGGAGTTGAAGCGGGTCAATGGTTTGTCCTCGAACCGATCTGGCATTTATGGCATTGACTACGACCGCATTATCGCACATGATAATCACAGTATGTCCTCTCCATAAATGTCCCCATTTTGCAAATGCGAATACTACAGCGTATGCTTCTTTCCAATCGATAAGCTTGCTTCGATGGTTTCTCGGCACACGAGTAGAAAATGCTTGTGACTCCCACCATCCACCGATGCCTTTTATTCCACTTGCGTCGGTATGAATGATTGTCTTCTGCCTTGCAGGGTTGATGAGGAATAC
>QIBA01000178.1 GCA_003225175.1 Acidobacteriota bacterium | reverse complement strand
AGAAAGTATTATTCCTATCAAAGATGATAAGATGTCGAAATGGGTCGAGAAAGCAAGGAATAAAAGCCCATCTTTAACTAAATCGATTAAAACATTTATCGGAGATTTTGTACACATTTGGGTGAACGATTTTTATCAGAATAGATCTATTCTCATTAACGAATCGACGTTTACCCATGATGTGCTTGCACCAATTATGAATTTTATAGCTCCTAATTTTTTTAAGCGTTGGGACCAAGCGCAGAGTTTGTCGTCAAAAAATAGAGGAGTGATAAAATTCGTTGATACTATAGGAAATATTACAAGTAATGTTAGTAATGATATTTTTGAAATTTTTTTTGTCGAAGTTTCCCATGGACCATTTCATCCTAATCCAGAAAAACACATTGAGGAAGATAATTACAAATTGACTAAATTAGGGAAAGATGGGTTAGACAGAAATAGTGGAAGTGGTTCTGATAATAAGGTATTTCTTTTTCATTTACATGCCGATTATTTATGCACTTATGTTATGGATCGAAAAATTTCCCCTCTCACTAGAAAAATACCTATAGATAGGATTTCAATTCCATTTTTTCGAAATGACCCGCAATTTAAAATTTTGGAGTTTATTAAAAAGTTATATAAATACCGAATAATTTTAGAAAAGGCTCGAAAAGTTTATACTGATATTGATATCAGTATAAATAGTATATCAGAATTTGATACTTTTCCCACACCCAAAAAAATAAAATTGTAAGATATATAAAGCGCCAATAAAATAGATAATGAAAATAATTCTAATTTCCAAATATAGCAATCGATAAATTTTAAAATTATGAAATTTCATTTTTTTTATCGCCCTAAAGAAATTAAATTGTTTAATTTAATAGGATTGTATTGTGGTATTAAAGGTAAGTGGATAAAAAGTGTTAAACCTTTTACAAATTTTGCAAAAATAATGTTTGTGTGCTTCGAATTTACTTTCTTCATTTGATGGATGGTTTCGTGACGTCAGTATGTATTTGATATTTTACAGAAATTATTTTTATATTTTTTTATTAATTTTTGTTTTTAGACATAATGTGCGAGACAATAAAATCTTCTGTTGCAAAAGGTAAATTATATAATTATAGTAAAATCAATTAATTTAAAATAACATTAATGCTGCTTTATTTCATTAGAAATGATAAATAAAGAAATCATCCAATTAACTACTGATTTAGAAATTAATAAGGTCCCATTTTATTTTCTATAGTTATCGTTATTATTATACTTTTTATATTAAATATTATTTTAAATTAGAAAAACATGGCAAAAATGTCAGTTGATATAGAATATAATAATCGAAAAAATGAGGATTTTTTATGGTACATTCAGGACATGGATAAAAAACAAGATTTTCATTTTCAGAAAATGTTTGATAAACAAGAAATAGTAAATATTACAGTTTTGTGATTTTATGTATTGCTATAATATCTAATTAATTTTTAGGCATTTAAAAATGAAATCCATGATGAAAATGACATATTGGCTACGCGAGTTAAAGTAGAAATTGAGGAATCTATTACAGATATTTCAAAAGATATTCTAGGCTCATTGAACGATGTAGTTGAAACTGTGAATTTATTAGTTAAATGTAATTATTATGTTATTTATTTTTATATAAATTATCATCTTGCATTAATCATTTTTTTTTTATAGTTTCATACTTTTTGAAAGAAAGTTTCTATTAAATCTATTAAATAAATTTTCTTTTGCAATATTTGCATTCCTTAGTATGTATGTTTGTTTCGTCATATTTTCCACAATTTTCACAAGTGTAATTTTCTTTTTTAAGCGTTTTAGTTAATTCATGATTGCAAATTTCATCTTGATATCTTGATAATGCATGTTTTTTATCATTGGATAATGTTTTTTCGTATTCGATATCTTTATATTCAGCTGAATTCTGATGTATTAATGGCGTGTTTACACATTGATAAGTTTCATAATTATCCAAAACTTTATTTATGTTATACAGATACTTCCGTTCTTTATAAGCAATCAAAAATCCCGCAAAACAACAAGGACAACAGCACATCATAGGACAACAACAAACAGTTCCTAGCTTGTAGAACCAATATTTTTTTTATTGCATTTTTTCAAAAATTTGTAACGAATAAATAATTTGACTGTTGTAGCCTGAGATGCATGATTTGCAGCAGTAGTAACACATTGGCGTTGCAGAAATCCAACATAATTTGAAGTAACAACAATGAAATTGTCAAATGCATCACGAAGCCAGTCAAAATTCTTCCTTAGCATTCATGATAATGTAGCATATGGAGCAAGAGTTTGGCAATGCAAGTTGAGTTCATTTGCATCAAATAATCTTCGTGATTGCTTGTATGATTCTGGATTGGCACAGCCAAAAAACTCATGAAAAAGCTCAGGTATGTGATAACCACGTTCTTCAAATTTCTGAATCCAATCAACAAGATCACAACGTAATATTTGCTTACGATTTGGATTTCCTGATTGTGAGAAGGTTGGCAGGTATAACTGGGATCGGTATGCATTTTGCATCATGATTGCGAAGCTATTTTGTTGTAGTACAAAAAAGTCAACATCTGTTTATTAGGTTTCTTTATGATTTGCATGGGTTACTATTTGTATCGAAGGATACCTTTCAGAAAGTTCTAACATTAAGAATTTTTATTATATATAAAAAGTAAGCAAATTTTTGATCGATAAGAGATTTTTTTTCGGGAGTAGGTGTAAAGTCGAATATTTACTGAATTTGAAATAGATTATTTACATATAAAAATTCTATAAT
>QIBA01000177.1 GCA_003225175.1 Acidobacteriota bacterium | reverse complement strand
CAGTTTTGCATCGGTAGTTAATCGCATGTAGATATTGTTTCATTGAGCGTTGGTTTTATCTTGCTTCGCCTTCGCACTGAGAGCGCCACTTTTCAGGGCAGAAGACCACGGCGTCCCTCGCAGAAGACTCTAACTGCTTTGCCTCCGGGTCCTTCGCGTCTTGAGCCGCTTTCTTCAGAATCTTGACTGCTTTGGGCGGGGATTCCCTGTAGATGGAGACGATCGCTCGAATTCCGTTTGACCTAGCCTTCTCAGAAGCCGGGGTGTCCCATGTTCATTTTGGTTTTCGCTGACGGGCCGAGAATGGGGGTGCCCCATCCTTCGCGATTTTCGAAGGATGGGCTGCGAGGCTGCCGGGAGCTTCGCCTTCCCGAGTTGGCTTTGCCTTTCGCTTCTTGCGCTCTGGCTGCCAGTTCAGTTTCACCACTCCTTGCTCACCTAATGCAAACGCCCGATAACTACCCCACCTCCACAGCTCAGGCGAGGACACCAATCCTCGCTTCACAGGATTTCGATGCAGGTAGCGCAGCTTCTCGGTGACTTTCCGGTCCGAGTACACATTGAAATCATAAGAGAGCGGCTGCCAAAAGTGCAGACGAGGCGCTTCCCAAAGCTCGCGCTGGGAACTGGATCGGCGCCTGCGCAGCAGTCGCACAGCCACACGCTGTTTCAGAACCTGCATCACAATGGGAATCGTTTTGCGTTTCGGCTCGCTGATCAGGATGTGAATGTGCTCAGGTATAACTCCGAATCCGATCACTTCGAAGCCGTAACTCCTACGCACCTGTTCGAAGATCTGGAGAAATACGTCGCGCGCCCGGGCACTCCCCAACAGCGGCTCGCGCCGATAGCAGCTCGTAGTGATGAAATGCAAATTCCCGCCGCCGTAAATGCGGATCAGGCCTCTGGGCATGGCCCAGCATTATACAAATAGAACTTCAACCCAAAAGTTTCTCACATCCTCGCTACCCGCCCTCCGAAAATCGCGGAGGACGGGGCACCCACTTCATGGGGTTCATTATGGGAAAACAACATCAAAGGCTGGGGCACCCGGCTCTTGACATCGCCTTTTATAGAACCCAGCTTCCTGTCCCCATGTTTTCACGTCTGTCCCCATGTTTTCAGAATGGGCCACCCATCCCCCTGACCCTTTGCGACATATATCGCGACAAAAACATGCAAGAGAGCTCAATGCACTCGGAACGGCGTTCCATAAGCAGCGCGTGATGCGCCCGCCGCAAGATTCGCAATTGATGACGAACGTGAAATTTGCGCAACGTCGCAGTCAACTTGTAAGCTTCGGCCGTCGGGACGACGGAGTCTTCTTCGCCATGCAAGACTAGCACTGGCGGCAAACGCTCGGGATGTTGGAAACAGACATCGGGTATTCCTGCTGCGGCAATAACGACAGCTCCTATCCTTTGGTCCTCAGTTGCCAAGGCCAAGCCTATATATCCACCCAAAGACTCACCAATTATCCCAATCTTTGAAGCCCGCTTTACGTGCGGTAATCGCATAGTCATTGCTAGTCCCAGCTGAAGCGTGGACAGCCATATCCTGGCATTCCGGTGAATGACGCTTACGTCCTCAACATTCACCATCTCAGTTGCATCGAAATAATGAATTAGGATGACTACATAACCGCGACATGCTAGTTCGTATTCGCCGAAATTTTCATCAACGGGAGGAACAGAGCGGCGTTCTAAAGCTGCGCGTGTCAGCAGACCACCAGTTCCATGAATGAATAGAACCGCGGGATGAGTTCCGTAACTCGGCCGAACTATTTCGGCCCGTATGCTTTTACCTTTCGAAATAAACCGTTTTGTGTAGTAAATGAGATCGCACTTCTGTGTTGTTGCCCCAGCAGCCGCGGTCCACAGAGCAAGAGCGACACCCAACAAGATTCGGTGAAGTCGTCTTCCAGTCATTGTGCAATGTGCGGTCTAGTTCACGTTATGGTAAGCACCTAAACTGTTTGCCAACGCCTGAGCAATTGGCACAGTTCGCTCGATTTTGTGAAAACCCATACGATGGATACCATACATCAACGCGATCTCTGCTGAGTACACGATCCCCGTAAAGGCAATTTGGCCGCCCCAACCATGAGTTACAAAGGGCCGCGCAAGAAAATTACCCTCCTGACTTGCGCAACCCGAGAAAGGACTATCTGGGGAGGGGTTAGTACGTCTGCATCTGGCTTGCGAATGTTGCGTTGTGATCGCGTCGGCAGTATGGGCGAGCAAACCCGCTGCCAGTAGCCCAATGTTTGTCTTATCTAAGAATTTGTGTGAGGATCCGGCTTTCCGCTCGATCGCTTTGAGCTCACAGCAATGATAGTAAAGCCCCGTGCTAAATTGAAAGTCATTCTTAAATGATCCAATTCCGGTATTGTTCGTATATCTCACGATTGAGTCTCCCATCTCAACACTAATACCCACTTTGCGACTCAACATGTACTCACCTCCTCCCGCGATATTTACCGCAAAAAACGTTTTTCGGCCGAACGAAAATATAAAGGGCGTGGAAACACCTGGACCATTTAGAAACTGCACTCCGGTCACGGTATGATCCCAGCTCAGAAATCCTGGCCTTGCCTTTATGAATAATGTAAACCGCTTGCTGCGGATACTTGCTTTTACACCTGCGAGTACTTGAGTCAAATGTCCACCGAAAGTGTCAGAACTTCTTTCTGTATAACCGGGAAAAAAGTTCGCAGTTCCATTTAGGGCGAAGTACTGATTTAGGTTAATAGTGATCTCCGGGCCGGTGGTCCAATGAGCAGTCTCACAGCCCCCGCATCCGCTCGTGTCACCCGCCTCTCGGAGCATTGTGGTTTGCATACCCACTTCGAAGCGACTATAGCTCTGCGCGTCCGAATGCGCCGGCGAAAAGGAGATTGCGGCCGCTAGCGAGACGGCCCAAGACAATCGGTATTTCAGCAAAGACTCTCCTG
>QIBA01000176.1 GCA_003225175.1 Acidobacteriota bacterium | reverse complement strand
TTTTTACCGATGCGCTGCCTTCGTATACCGGATTAGAGCAGGAATACATTCACAACGTAATCGATCATGCCGAGTGCTACGCGAAGGGTCACGTCCACACGAACGGATTGGAAAACTTCTGGTCGCTACTAAAGCGCGGGATTAGGGGAACGTATGTGAGTGTCGAGCCTTTTCACTTGTTCCGGTATCTGGATAAACAAATCTTTCCGATTTACCGAGCGCAAAGACAACGGTGCTGGGCGATTCGTGAAAGTCGTTGCCGGAGTGATCGGAAAAGCTCTGCGTTATGCCAAGCTGATCGGCAAGAGTGGCGGGGATGGTCTTCCCCAAAAAACAATATCGTAGTTCACGCAGACGTGGCTGCTGAATCATCTCGGATTTGAAACTGACTGACACTCAGTCGGACTCAGTTTCGTGGAGCCACGGCAGTCCCTGTTGATTCACCCATTTTCCAAAATCACTCCGAATGACGGCAAGCAGTTCTGCTTTGGCGCAATGGTACTTGCGGCAGGCTTCTGATATTGCCGCATCGTATTCCTGCTGTGTTTTGACGAATTCGCTAGCTGATAGCCTTGGCTCTCTAAGCCGATACTTTAGATCGTGAATCTTCTCGATCAGGTGAGGTCTCGGCACGGAAAATGTCCTCAGATAGTTCTTTTATACGATCTTCTGAAACCTGCCCATGCCATTCATCAAACGTATTGTGTAAATCTCTTAAGAGAGCGTCCAGAAGGTCTTTGTGGAATCCATCTTTCGCCAAATCTTCAGATTTATGTTCCGTAGTTGCAATTTGCAGCATTGTTCCAAAACTGATTAGACCACATAGACACGCCTTGTGGAACTTCCAATCGAATGGATCCGGGGATTGCCTGGTCATTCTGCGTTCCTCAACACGTCGAAAAGCCTTTATTGATAGCTTCCACTGTCCGAAAAGCGATGCTAACTCCTCGCGATGTTCTTCTGCTTCGAGGTCTTGGAGCAAGCTCTTCACAAACTCCCAATCGCGAGCGCTCCGAGGAGCTATTTCCGGAAGATACGTTTGACTTGCTGTCGCACCCATAAGCGTCGTTTCGTTTCGTTGTCCAAGTTACACTCTAGACATCTGGTCTGCGCTCAAATGTCAATAGCAAAATACACGCATTGCGTTTGGATGCTAGAGGAGTCGAACGTCGCCCACCGTTTCGGCCCAAAATGAACTCGGAGTAAAGCCTGCTTTGATCAACATGATCTAGCCTTTTATTGACTCCGTAGTAGTTTGCAGTCAGTGGAACAGCCGAAGCCACTAGAAGACGAGACGCCATTCGAGCGATTCAAGCGGCTGACGACTAAGGTCGTTTCAGTTCCTCGTTCTGAGATTCAGAAGCGGGAAACGCAATGGAAGAACGGGCGCAAGCAGCACAAGAGCCACAAGCGGCATCGCTAGAGAGTGGTTTCAGGTGGCGTGAGCACGTCGTCGATATGCGCGAGAACCTCGGCCCCAGTTTTGCAGCCACGGTGTTCAGCTTATTGGCTAACTCACCATCCGGCTGAAGTAAGTCGTTCTCTTTTATCGAATCAAATTCGGGGAATCTTCCGTGGATACGATCGACAAATTTCTTATCCGCCCGGCCAGCAGAATGCCTTTGATGTTCCTGAATGTGGCTAGTACTTCGATATAATCATTCTCGATCTCATCGAAGAGTCGGACTACATCGTTGCCAAAGGCTATTTCGTAATAGTTTTTGATGTCCCGTAGTGTTTGAAAACGTCACGCTTCCGACAGCGCGTAAGAAAGAACCGTAATTTGTCTTTGGGTTTATCCCCGATTTATAGATAGTGGTTGGTCGAAGATTATCATCTGGTCGCTTTAGTTTGTTCGAAACCGAAGCGAATGTGAGGTTGGCAACTGCTTGTCCTTTGTCGTTATCAACGCCAGCAACCCACAAGTCGCCAGCTAATGATTCAAATGCTGTCCATGAACCGAGGATTACGAATGCCCAAATAGCCTCCGTTGCATCATGCATTGCCATCGGCTGTCCGTCAGGGCGACGCTGAGCTAAGCTGGCCTCAACGTATTGGAGTCCCAGAACGTCGAAATACCTTTGGTGTTGATCGATTGCTCTAAGAAAGGCCCGAATTTAACTTTTCAATGTCGGCTTGTATTGCTGGGGTTGTTTTGTGAACAAGCGCTTCATCTATCGAAATGTCGCCAGTTTTTATAGCTCTCAATACAGCGCCTTCTGAA
>QIBA01000175.1 GCA_003225175.1 Acidobacteriota bacterium | reverse complement strand
GCGCATCTAATTGAGAGGAGAGATGGGCTGTTCGCGCTCGAAAAGCAGCCGCTGTGGCCGATTTTGCTGCTTTCGGCGGCGATCAACATCGCCGCGCAGCTCGGTGATCTGGTGGAATCGCTGATCAAGCGCGGTGCTGGAGCGAAGGATTCAGGGACACTTCTGCCCGGCCACGGAGGCATGCTTGACAGAATTGATGCCCTGCTCTTTGCCGCGCCGGTGCTGTGGTACTATGCAAGCTGGCGCGTGATGCAGTAGCCTGATCTCCCCTGAGCCGCGTTAACGGCGCCTTCCCGCTGATGAAGCGAATCGCAATTTTAGGATCGACTGGCTCGATCGGCCGCAGCACTTTGAGTGTGGTCGAATCGTATCCTGACCGCTTCGAGATGGTTTCCCTTGCTGTCGGCAAAAATATTGAAGCCGCTCTGGATCAAGCGAAACGATGGAAGCCGCGGGTAATCTCAGTCAGTTCCGAAGCAGATGCGGAAAAACTTCGTCGAGAACTCAAAGCCGCAGGGCTGACAGAAGTTGAGGTCGCGCAAGGTCCTTCCGGCGCAGTTCGCGCGGCCACCCATCCCGAAGCAGATTTTGTGGTCAGCGCGATTGTAGGAGTCGCTGGCCTGGAAGCAACTTATGAGGCGGTCCGCGCCGGCAAAACCGTCGGGCTTGCCAATAAGGAATGCCTGGTCGCGGCCGGAGAGTTGATCACCGCCGAAGCGCGCCGCCAAGGCAAGCAACTGCTCCCGATCGACAGTGAACACAATGCAGTTCACCAGTGCCTGCGCGGCGGCAGAATCGAAGAAGTCGAGCGCATCTGGCTGACCGCCTCGGGAGGTCCGTTCCTCAACACACCGAAGTCTCAGTTCGGCTCAATTACCGTCACCCAGGCACTAAGGCATCCCACGTGGAAGATGGGGCAGCGGATCACGATCGACTCGGCCACCCTGATGAACAAAGGGTTCGAAGTCATTGAGGCGTGCCGTTTGTTTAACTTGCCACCGGGCAAAATTCAGGTCATGGTTCATCCACAGTCTACGATTCATTCCATGGTGGAATTTGTGGATGGCAGCATACTTGCTCAATTTTCCGTGACCGATATGCGCCTGCCGATTCTGTATGCGCTCACCTATCCGGAGCGGATTGCCTCCGATATGCACTTCCCGGTCATGAACTTACGGCATCTCGAATTCCTGCCTCCGGACATGGAAAAATTCTCTTGTTTGCGCCTGGCCTATGAAGCCGCCGAGGCCGGGGGCGCTAAAACGGTCGCACTCAATGCGGCCGATGAAGTGGCAGTGGCAGCGTTTCTGGACAACTCGATCGGTTTTGACGATATCCCCCACATAATCGAAGCCGTTCTCAGTGAAACGGAGAGCGGGAAATTGGAATCTATTAAGAAGGTGCTGGAAGCGGATTCCACAGCGCGCCGGCGTGCCCGCGAAAAAGTGGTTCAGTTGGCCGGGTCCGCTGCGGTTGGGCCGGCTTCGGCCAGTTAAGAAGGGATTACAATTATTTATGTCGGGATTCCTTACTGCTGTGATTTCCGTGGCCGTGATTCTGGGTTTCATGATTCTGATTCACGAATTTGGCCACTATGCTGCCGCTAAGCTTTTGGGCGTGCGGGTGGAAGTTTTCTCCATCGGATTTGGCAGACGACTATTGGGTTTTCGCCATGGCGAAACCGACTATCGCATAGCTGCAATCCCGCTCGGCGGCTACGTAAAGATGAGCGGTGAGAATCCGATGGATGATCGCACCGGTGATCCTGGCGAGTTTATGTCGCATCCGCGCTGGCATCGCTTCTTGATCGCCATCGCCGGGCCTGCAATGAACATTATGCTGGCCGTGGTCCTACTCGCGGGTATCTACATGGTGCATTACGAGTATCCGCCCTACAAAGACCAAGCCGCAGTAATCGGATATGTGAAAGCGGATACGCCTGCGGCAAAAATTGGCGCCCAGCGCGGAGATCGCATTAGCCAAATTGATGGTGTGCAGGATCCTACCTGGGATGACGTTGAGGTGAAGGAACTGCTCAGCGCCAATCAGCCGCTCTCTTATACGATCCAGCGCGACGGGCAAAAAATTCAGGGCACGATTGTGCCCGCAGCTGTTACCGCGGACAATGCTGGCTCTGCCGGATGGTACGCGGATGAGCCGGTCATTCTAGGTTCGCTTGAGCCTAATATGCCTGCTCAGAAGATCGGCCTGAAGTCCGGTGATAAAGTCTTGACTCTCGACGGGCAGCCGGTTCCGTCAATTAAGGCGATGATTGATCGCCTGCAGCAGACGAAATCTAAACCGGTGCATCTCGACGTGGAACGCAATGGGCAGACGCTCAGCTTCGACGTGACGCCGGTGCTCGCAGAT
>QIBA01000174.1 GCA_003225175.1 Acidobacteriota bacterium | reverse complement strand
ATTCTTCTTCCAACACATCACTATCCATCGAAACTTCTTCTTCTACAATGTCAAGTAATGGTCTACTGTGTGAGTCATCAATTGAAACTTCTTCCATAACATCAATTTTCGAAAGTTGGGAGTTACTATCAATATCCAAGTCCATGTCATATACCTGTTGCGCGGCCTCCTTGAAATATTACATAAGAAAATTTTATATATTAATTCTCGTATCCATTTAATGATATTCTTGATAATTCAGCATTCATGCAAATCTCGTTTTGTCTTTCTGATGATCTTTCAGAAGTATCTTCTGCAACGTCATCACGTTCTGATGCTTCTTCTGCAACGTCATCACGTTTCAGAGCATCTTCTGCAACGTCATCACTTTCAGACGTTTCTTCTAGTACGTCATCGCTTTCTGGAGCTTCTTCCATAACATCGGTTTCCGAAGCATCTTCCATAACATCATCACGTTCTGGAGTATCTTCTAGTACGTCATCACTTTCTGGAGCTTCTGCAACGTCATCACATTTCGGAGCGTCTTCTACAACATTATACTCATGGGTTTCTCCATCGTCATGTTGCTTTTAGCAGCTTTAATACGCAACTTGGGTACTGGAACATATGAACGAGAGGGTCTTGAACGTTTCATTTTTATCAAAGATATTTATTTTATATTATTTCAGTTTGATTTGAGGAAGAAGTTTAAAGGTTTAGTTATAAATATATACTTTATTATATACTTTTAAATAGACTATTAAATCAACAAAAAGCTTGTGATGCATAAGGTTAGTTCCTTCTATAAATATATACTTTATTATACTTTTAAATAGACTATTAAATCAACGAAAAGCTTGTGATGCATATAAATCATTAAATATATTTAATATATTTATTTACTGATGAATACTTGAAATTTATTAATTAAAAATAAAAAAAAAATGAAAAAAGAAGATACTGGAAAAATTTAAAATAACGAAAAAAATATTTTGTCATTTCGTTAAATTTGCTAGAACTTTAACACCTGAATTTAATATTATTATTTTATTTATTTGGAATTGTTGGTTATCATATCATTTTACTATTGTTGAATAAAAAGAACGTTATTATTAAAATTTGCTTGATAAATTAAGAGTTGTTATTGTTGAACAAATTAAAGTAATAATTAATTATTATTAAATAAATTCTCATACTAATTGATTTTTTTTTTCGTCAAACAAATATCAAAAAAGCTCTCACACTAATTCTCAAGTATGAAAGGTTTAAAAACCTCTAATTCATAATTTTTTGGTAAAAATTCGATAGGAAGTAGAAAGTGAAAATTTCTAACATTTAATTAGAAATTTTGAATATGCCGCCAAAATCAAAAAAAAAGACAAAGGACTTCGCAGGTAACTAAATTATAATTTTTAAACAAAATGACTAATTAATTTATATATTAAAGAAGTTGTTGTATTATAACACTAGTATTGAAAATACTCGTAGACGTGGAACAATCTTGTAAAAAACGTCAAACGCGATCTACCACGAAAAAAGGTATATGTCATTGCATTGTGTAATACGCTCAATCTGAGTTGCCGCATTTTTATTAGTCATATGATTTACTAATAACATCTAATTGACTAATATTATATTCAATTTAAAGGTTCTTCTGATAGTGGAAGTACGTCTGTTAGTGTTGTACAACAAACTACAAATAAAAAGAAAACAAGACGTCTCACTCCAGATGTCGAACAAGTTGTAGAACAAAAAAAATTTAAAAAAAACGAACTCACCAAAAAAGTGTCAACTGAGGAAACTGCAAGTATACCCACCGAAGAAGCGTTAACTAAGCAAACTGTACCCACTGAAATAGTAGTATTAGATGGTGGTCCAAAAGATATTGCAGAAACAGTCGTAAACGAACAAGCTTCTGATG
>QIBA01000173.1 GCA_003225175.1 Acidobacteriota bacterium | reverse complement strand
AACTGTCGTCGTTTTCTAGATGAATCATTGCTCCCATGCACCACAAGAGAAAAGCGCTATAGATCCGATAAGCAGTAAAATTCCTGACATCTGACTACGGAGGATATCGCCACGATGATCCAATGATAGGTGCTACGCTGTTTGATACGGACGCCTTCCCAAAAGCGCTCCGATCGAAACATTGCCTGATTCGCTACGTTTCGGCCAAAATGTTACGAGCGAAGACGGCTCTGTTTGTGGAATCTCTCGCAGCCTCACCGACAACCTCTCAGGCTTGCTTGCGCCGCAACGACCGCTGACAAGTCATCAGACCGAGCAAGCTCAACGTCAATAGCAGCAACGTTGAAGCCTGATCAGGAACGTTTTTCGTCGCCGTCAGAATGGCTTTTGTACTTTGGTAGGTGACTTCCCAACGTTCCGTGCCGTTGTTGAAGACCTCGTTCTCAATGAGTGAAAATGTTCCGGCAAACTCGCGTAATTTAGAAAGATAAACGAGTCACCAATCATCGGGATAAAACTATTCAGCAGCACAGGATGCAGGGTTCCATTTAGCTCAGCAGTCCCCAGAACGTTTAGAACACTGAATTGGCCAGCGCTTTCACCTGCAATTTGGACCATGAGAGTGGCGTACTGCACCTGGGTGTAGCAACCAACTGCGCAGGTGATTTGAAGCAGACGCCTAGGACAAAACCCTGTGTCAATCGGTAAGTAGTGCTGTCACCCATGAACGCGAGGCCTACGCGAGGTGTTTGGAAAGTCAGTTGGCCCGTTCGTGTCGGAGTTAGTGTCGGCGGTGTCAGGGGTTGGTCGTGGCACTCGCAATATTCGAATAGGCCGAATTGCCTCCTGCATTGTAAGCACGCACCCGGTAATAGTAGGTAGTGGCCCGGTTCAATCCGGTGTCCGAATAAGTGGTAACGTTTGCGCCGACCGTCGCGAGTTGTGAAAAGCTGTTGCCCTTACCATTCTTCGAGCGCTCCACCTTAAATCCGGTCTCGTTGTTCGAATTATCGGCCCAGGACAGGTTGATCTGGCTAGATGACGCTGCGGTAGCCCCAAGATTTGTCGGAGCTTGAGGGGTTGGGGTTGCAGTTGGAGTTGGTGTTGGTGTCGGTGTCGGAGTTCGAGTTGCTGTGGGGCTCGGCGTTGGGCTCGGGTTCGGCGTTGGTGTAGGAGTCGATGTCGGCGTCGGTGTTGCCGTTGCAGTTGAAGTCGGTGTCGCGGTCGCACTGGCCGTGGCAGTCGGAGTCGATGTCGGTGTATTGGTCGGCGTTGCAGTCGGGATCAATGTGGCCGTCGCTGTCGCGGTGGCTGTCGGAGTTGGCGTTAGACTGGGCGCCACGGTCGGCGTAGCTGTTGCAGTTGCACTCGCTGTCGCCGTGGGCGTTGGCGTCGGGCTTATCCCCTGCGTTGGCGTCGGCGTGGGTGTGAACGTCGCCGTCGCGGTTGGAGTAAACGTAGCCGTTGCCGTTGCCGTAGCTGTCGGGGTAAAGATAGCTGTTGCGGTAGGGGTAGGGGTGAACGTGGCTGTTGCCGTCGGAGTTGGAGTAAAGGTGGCTGTTGCTGTTGCCGTAGGTGTAGGCGATGGGCAGACGACCACTTCCGAGGCGGAAGCCTCACCGGAGCCATCGTTGTCGGTCGTGAAGCTGGCCGTATTGTCATACATGCCGCAACTGTTGGTCGTAGTGCTGCTAACCACATGCGCTGTGGTGCTCGTATTTCCGGCCAGTGTGGTTGGGCTGTAATCGAGACTCTGATTGGGCGGTGAGGCGCTCACTGACCAGCCGGGATCGCTGTTGCCAGCATCGATCGTCCAATTGACATCAGCCCCGGCCGGCAAGCTGTCGGTGACCGAGAGCCCAGTGGCCGTGGTGGGGCTGCTGTTGGTCAGGGTCACGGTGAACCCGATCTGGGAACCGGCGCTGACGCTGGCCGCATCAGCCGTCTTAGTGATGGTGACCTCTGGTGGTGCGGTCGGCGTAGGTGTCGGCGTGGGTGTAAACGTCGCCGTTGCAGTCGGAGTAGGAGTAAATGTTGCCGTAGGCGTTGGAGTAAACGTAGCTGTTGCAGTCGGAGTAGGAGTAAATGTTGCCGTAGGCGTTGGGGTAAACGTAGCTGTTGGCATTGGCGTAAACGTAGCCGTTGGTGTCGGAGTAAACGTTGCTGTGGCTGTGGCTGTCGCAGTCGGTGTCGGTGTTGGCGTATTGGGTGGCGTTGCAGTCGCTGTGGCTGTCGCCGTCGCAGTCGATGTCGGTGTCGGCGTGAAGGTAGCAGTGGGCGTAGCGGTGGCCATGGGCGTAGGGGTAGGGGATGAACAACCGAGCGTGGTGGCGGTCGCATTATTACTAAATCCATATTCTCCGCAGGAATCCGTGGCAATTCGCGTAAAGTTTACGCCGTCTGTGCTACGTCCAATGTAAAAACCCTGTTCATTGTTTGAATTGTCCGTCCAATTCAAGTTGATCTGGGTGGAGGAACCGACGGTAAGCACAAGGTTACTGGGCGCAGCAGCAGTGGTACAGGTGGGGGTGGGGGTGGGAGTTGAGTTCGGGGTGGCTGTTGCCGTTGCGCTAGGAATTGGGGGCGGAGTCGGGGTAGGTGTTGCCGTGGGAGTTGGGGTTGGTGTTGGAGTGAATGTTGCCGTGGCAGTTGAAGTAGCTGTTGCTGTCGGCGTAGGCGTGAATGTCGCAGTCGGCGTAGGAGTTGCCGTTGCGGTAGGAGTTGGAGTTGGGGGCGGAGTCGGGGTACGTGTTGCCGTGGGAGTTGGGGTTGGTGTTGGTGTTGGCGAGGGGCTCGGGGTAGATGTAGGAGTTGGCGTTGGGGTAGTGCTATTAATTTGGACAATCTTTGCCACTGAAGGAACGCCATTGGAATTCAGGATGAACAGCATGTAGTAGCCCGGCGGAGCCTTGTTGGGGTCTGAAGGAGCCGTAATGTTCAGGCCGCCCGTAGCTTGCGAGAACAGGGGTCGGCTGATGCGCTGGCCCATATTAAAGTCATGCGTGACCGAAGAAAGCGCGATCAGTGTGACCTTGGAAATGCTCGTGGCGTCGGGTGTGCCCACGAAAAATGACTGCCCGTACCCAACGCTCGTAGGCGCGGACGTGATAGTTGGACGGGAACCGTGGAACAGATAAGGGGGCGAGTAAATTTCTGCGGAGGCGTTCCCGACGCTCGCGCCGGGCCCGGGTTGGCCGCCTGCGGATAATACGCGCCCGTCAGGCAACAAGAGTGCAGTCGAGTGGTAGCCTCTAAAAAGTGTCATGCTCGCCATCGTTGTCCAGGTTCCAGTTGCTGGATCCCATAGCTCACACGCATACGCTGGATCGCTCGAGGCAGCGCCGGGGACCTCAGTTCCTCTGCTTCCGCCAGTCACTAGGACTGTGCCGTCTGCGAGTAAAGTAGCGTTGTGAAGTTTGCGTCCTCCGGTCACCATCGATCCAGTGTACTGCCAAGCGGGAGTCGGACTATTCAGGTCGATGATCTCTGCAGTTGCTGTTGGATAAGTAGTGCAATCACTCGCGTAATCTCCGCACGCGATTCCCCCCGTGATCAGCACTTTTCCGTCATCGTACATCACTGCCGATGCCCAATTACGAAGCCCGTAGTTGCTATTCCCCACCGTGCTCCAAGCACCGGTGCCAGTAACATCAAGGTATCGGGTAATTTGGCTGGGCCCGGCACAGAACACCTTTCCGTTAGGTGCCACAAACATGTATGGATAGAAAGGCAGCGCCAGGTGCGCTGCAGTCAGATAGCGCCAGGATGCCGTCGCACTCTGCCATACCTGAGGCTCGACATTGATACCCACCGTCGTATCTATCCAACCACTGATCACCAGCACGTCTCCGTTCGGCAGCGTGGTGTTCGTTGGATACCACCGAGCATTATTCATGTCAGGCAGTCGCGTCCAACTGTTGTTCAACGGGTTATACGTGTAAGCATTGACCAGCCCCACATTATTGGCTATGTGTCCACCGGCTACCAAGAGCTGTCCATTAGGCAGAAAGGCATGGCTTGAACAGAATATGTTCGCTCCTGCATGCGTACCCGCAGTATTCGTGTTGGTTGATGGATCCCAAAGTGTAGGATTGTCGCCGAGGTTGAACTGGGGCCAATATAGCACCTTTCCCGTTGGCAGCAGATGAGCATGAACTGCGATCCAAG
>QIBA01000172.1 GCA_003225175.1 Acidobacteriota bacterium | reverse complement strand
AATAACATTTAACATTTTTGGTGAAAGCCTAAGTGCTTACAACGTGATAAGCAGCCTAAAATGGAATCTCAACACTACTCTAACATATATAATTACCTTTCAAACAAAGAACTCCCTAACAACCTTTCTTCACAACAAAAACGTCAACTTGAAAAACAAGCAAATTACTACAAGATACAAAATAACTTTCTCTACAAACTGGACCGAACAAACTCCAAGAAATTGCTTCGAGTGATAAAAGAGGAGGAACTTTCAGCTCTTCTATACATGATGCACAACGACCCAACTGCTGGACATTTTGCAGTTGATGCTATGGCAAATAAAATCAAAACTCGATACTATTGGCCTCAATACTACGAAGATATTAGAAAATATGTCACCTCTTGTGACACCTGTCAAAAATGAGGGCGCAACAAAAAGAACAATGTATTACGTCCTATTTCCGTTCATAGTGCTTTTTACCAAATAGGTATCGATATCGTAGGACCTTTACCACGTACACAACGAAACAAAAAGTACATCGTAGTTGCTATGGATTACTTAACAAAATGGCCTGAAGCACGTGCGATTTCTGAAGCTACTGCGGAAAAAGTTGCTGAGTTTATTTATGAACAAATCATTTGTCAGCATGGATGCCCACAAATTATCCTAAGTGATCGAGGGACACACTTTAACAACAACATGATCAAAAGATTGTTAGAAAAATTTAACATTAATCATTTACTTTCAACGCCCTATCATCCTCAGACCAATGGACTAGTTGAAAGATTCAACTGAACTTTATGTGAATCCCTTGCAAAGATGAGCACTAAAACCAACGATTGGGATCTCTTTATTGCACTAACATTATTTGCTTACCGCACAACCAAACATTCCACAACAAAAATTGAGCCATTTTTCCTAGTTTATGGGCGATCAGCAAGATTACCAATAGATGAAACAGAAGCCGCCAATCCTTTGAATGAAAATGATCGACTGTACGCCTTAATTAATGATGTACCACATATACGATCCAAAGCACGTGATACCATTTTTCATGCACAGATAAAACAGAAAAATTTCCATGATAAGAAGTTGAGGACACCGCATGATTTTCAGATTGGTGACAAAGTTTTATATTTCAAAGTCGCACTAGATCAATCACATTCAGGAAAACTCAACCCAAAATGGAAAGGGCCTTATTACATACATCAAGTACTACCTAATGGTGCTTACAAACTTTGTACTATAGAAGGACAAATATTGACCTATCCCTCCCTTTTCATACTTTCACCCTCCGAATGTCCACCCCAAACATTTCTTTAATTATAAAGTTCCATTTCACACAGCTTCATTTCTTTTAGTTTATTATTATATATATTTTTTTTTTGTTTATTTATTTATGTCTTATTATACCTCTCTTAACCCTATTGTTAATACAATAATCACTGAATTAATGGAAACAGATCCAGTTTCGCCCACTGTTATGCCCAATCCCTACCAAGAGAGCAGAAGTTTAGACGATAACATCACTCGCATGTCTCAGTATCTCGTGCGAATGCTAAAAAGAAAAGATAGATTAATATCTCTCACCATTGCTTACTATATCGGTCAGGCATTAGAATGTAGGCCTATCACTCCTGCTGAAAGATCTTTGGCTAGTCATAGGTTGACTGCTTACTACCAGGACTGTTGTCTAAGAATATTCTCCATATTTGAACCTCTTGGTGTTGAACAAATTAGTAGAACCAAAGAAGTTAAAGTAACACTCTTCCGTACCTTAAAAAGGAAAGAAGTAAACGATCTTGCGAACACGGCAATGAACGAAGCAAGTGCGCGGTTCTCGCAGGAGCTCAAAGATTAGGGGAGGAACTTGTTACGCTATAGATCTACAGATTTTCCTACTGTGCCATAAATAATAGGAATAATAGAATAAATAGTATTAATAGAATTAATAGTATTTAACGTAGATCTTCTATTTATTGTATTAATAGTTTATATTTTATTTATACATTTTATATTATTAGTTATATTTATGTTATTATATTTTTATTATATATATGTCCTGTATTTTCCTAGTCTCAAGCCTTAGAGTTGAATTGAATAGTTAATAGAGAATATTAACTGGGCTAGTGATTAGTCGTGTTATTAATAAACTTATCTTAACCACAAACGTGTCGTGTGTTGCGTATTGCGTGTCAAACTTACTACATATTGAGATAATCCCTGTAGCTAAGTAAATAATAACGATCCACCTCGTTACAATTGGTGATTCCTGCCAGGCCTCATTGATAGGCGAAGATAATAACTGAACGATATATGCCACAGAGGTTTTACAATACTACCGCAGCTGAAAGACGTCAACACTCAAGAGATCATCAAGCCAGACTAATTAATCGAGAAAGCCATAATAGGGCTTGTTATTGCTCAGTTTGTTACCCCAATCCACCTACAGTATCTAACCAGTTCACCACTTTTTGGACCTGGATAAGTCGAGAGCACGGAGCTAACAAGTCTAACGGATATACTAAATCTGCTTTTGAATCTTTTAGTACTCTTATAACTACCCCGGATACCACTCTGACAGACCTTGCACAACTAACTATTTTTCTGTTGCAAAGCATTCGCTTTACAAATCTAGATACCCCTATTGTCGAACTTAGTTTTTACTTTCACAGATTATTTATTGCAACAAATGGGTACAGAAACCCTGTTACAACACAACTACTAAACCAAGCTCGCCGAAGGTATCTTTATCCCAGTCTCACATCTGTTAGCAATCCTACATCACCAGTTTATACTCCAACTTCATCACCAGTTAACACTCCACCACGAGTTAATACTCCACCCCTAGTTACACCACCACCAGTAAATCCAAATCCATCAATCACCATGGCTACAGGAGCTGAAATGACCGCCCTGTTCAATGGTATCTTTGGTACCACAGGAGAAAACGTCAGACTTGAAGGAAACGTATTGAAAGTTGAGCCATTTTATGGAAAGAAAACAGAAGACCCTGTAACTTAGTTGGTCGCTTTTAATAGGGCTATTACCACAAATCAATGGAAAGACAATAGAAGAGTAGCTATAGCATCTGGATATCTTAGAGGAGAAGCTGCAGAATGGTTTGAAGGTAAAAAGGCTGATATAGGAGTACATTGGGCAATAGGCGAAAATGGTGAAGATAATTTTACAAGGCAATTTGAGCTTCAATTGCTAACTGAACAGAGAAGGAACGATTGGTTCCACGAATTAATGATGCTAAAGCAGAAAGAAGAAGAATCTGTAGATACCTACGCCACCAAGTTCATTAAATTGGCTAAAAGGGCAGATGTTACTCAGGAAGCCCAAAAGAAAAGGATGTTTCTGCATGGATTAAGACATACTCTTATTCCTTTTGTTTCTATGAAAGACCCTGCAACTACTGCAGAAGCAATAGAAGTCGCCAGAAAAATAGAAGCTGGATTTAATCTATCGTCCATTAAAAGTGAAGAAACTCCTACTTCAGGTTCATTCAAAGGAAAGGAAAAGGATGAAACTAAGAAAGAAGACGAGATTAATGCTTTAACTCAACAACTTCAACAGTTAACCCTTAATTACGCTAACCTTACCTCTGCATTTATGGCTCA
>QIBA01000171.1:4005-7100 GCA_003225175.1 Acidobacteriota bacterium | reverse complement strand
ATTTATTTCTGACCATAATTACCCAAATAATTTTACCTGCATAAAGTAAATTTTCATTATTCTAATATCAGAAAATTTTCTTTTAATCATTATTCCGTTTATGTACTGCGATCACGAATTTCTTTATAATGTTGTCTGATCATTGCCCCAAAAATTTACCATTTATGTACTTATCATAGAAATTTCTTTCTTTACCGAAGAATCAATATGATCATCTAACACGTTTTCAAATCATTATAAATCGAATTAAAGTTAACTTCTTTAATATATTTTTTGATCATTGTTCCGTTAATGTACTGTGCTCGCAAATTTCTTTATAATGTTTTTGGATCATTCCTCTGGGAAATTGCCATTTATGTACTGCGGTCACAAAAATTTCTTTTACACAGAATTAACGCGATCAATATTACTCCACAAATAATTCTATCTGCATAAATTAAAGTTTAATTGTTCCAATATTATAGAAATTTCTTTAGCATATTTTTTTGATCATTGTTCCGTTTATGTACTGCGCTCAAGAATTTCTTTATGATGTTTTGCCCAAAAAATTTTCACTCGTGTACTGCGGCTATTTTACATAGAACGTAGAACGTGTATCTCTAATTTAATTGTTGGTATAAATAAGATCCATTCATAACGATACTGATCTTGCTACAGGATTCATTTTTGCAATTAATCATGGTTAATAACAAACGAACAGGAAAAGGTAATGTTATGATATTTATTTCGATAAGATTTCTATGTAGGAGTTACGTGTGTTAATATTACCATAATAATGTCCAAAGCTACAAATCGTGACAAACGAATGAAGGAAAGGGAGAATAAAAAAGTGAAAGTTGATGAACATGATTATGATAGTGATGATGTACGATTTCTTGAAGGTATGTTTAATAAGGAAGATAATAGAAGGGAGAAAGAACGAAGTAACAAAAAACGAGAAGGAAGAGAACAAAAAGAAGAAGAAAGAAGTGAAAAAGAAAGACGAGAAAAAGAGGAAAGAAAAAGAAATGAAGAAAGAAGAGAGAAAGGAAGAAGAGAGAAAAAAGAAGAGAGGAAGAAAGAAGAGAAGAAGAAAGAAGAGCGGTAGTAAGAAGAGAGGAAATAAAAAAAGGAAAAGAAAGAGAAAAAGAAGAAAATGAATTTATCTTATACAATGGTAAATCTTGTTTTGTAACAAATAATGTTTATAATTTTGTGAATGTAATTTCGTTCCTATTTAATATCTCTAGAAAGTGAAGAAGAACTTATTCCACCACAATTTGAAGCAATGACCAACCAATTGCAGATTTGCAATTGGTTGGTCAATCGCTCTGGCTTATTAGAATTAGCCAACCAAATGCTTGATGCAAAAAAGAAAACGTTATCGTCATCAACAGTCTTAACGGCGTTGTCAACACCATGCAATGATGTAAGATATGGAAAATTTTTTGATTGGCTAAAAGTTAGAAATGATATCGTATAGATCAATTTGAGTTGTTATTCTTATAATAATAGGATTGTTATCAGCTCTTTGACGAAGAACTGAAATGCCTGTTTTTACGCAGCCGTGACCCACTTCGAGCTGTTTTCGAGCAGTTAATTACTATAGTATTCAGCATTGAATCCTATAAGAAGGAGGCCCAAGCATTAGTTAAAAAGGCCACTGGTAATTTCTGAGATTACTGAAACAAGTTCAGTGAAGCAATTATGAAACTTGTAATGGAATTTCGTGCAGAAGATAGGTAATAATTGTTTCGTTATTATAGTTTAAATAACATAGTTATCTTGATTTAATGTATCTTATTATCTTAGAGAGAATCAAGGAAATGTATTAACTAACGAAGAAGTTAGTACATTTATTTCTGAAAAAGTTGTAACAGAAAAAATATTAAGATGACAACTTGGTGTCGTTGACATGAAAGAATTAAGAGACAACACTTCTTTAGAGAAATTAATAGATTTCTCACGCGAGAGTTTCAAAGCACATTGGAAGGGTAAGATCTTGTCGCGATCAAGTCTCTTGATCGAATTACAAGAGAATTATCAATTCCAACATGAAGTGAATGCAATCTTGCGAATAGTTTAGTGGTATATATATATTATTATTACTCTTTGAATATTTAATATTACAATCCTATTAAATATGTTACTTTTATTTATAGTTATGAAAATTGAAGTGTTGACGTTCCGCAACCAAAATAATAAATAAATTTTATGAAAATGCCAAATGTCAAATGTCTTTTCAAAATCAAATTCTTTAAGTTCAGCCGAATTATATAGTCATGAAA
Organism: Acidobacteriota bacterium; assembly: GCA_003225175.1. Taxonomy (NCBI): domain Bacteria; kingdom Pseudomonadati; phylum Acidobacteriota; species Acidobacteriota bacterium. Next base: position 4,833 of record QIBA01000171.1, on the reverse strand, counting down.
TGAGAATTTAGATTTAAATTCATTTGATTATGTACTTTTGTCTTTGTTGAGAAAAAATTCTTGGTATAATTTATAAACCATCATGTATATTGAAAATCTAACATGCAGGAAATTTTCGTATAATTTAGCAGAAAAAAAATCATGTACAGTCCATTTAGAAATACTCCAAATAGTAAAAGCCTCAAGGCTTCGTTACTGCCAGTGGATGAACTTAAGTCTTCAGTTTAGAATTTTATTAAATAAAAATATAGCATTGAGTTATTTTCGCAAATTGTACTGTGTGTGAATTTTTTTTTTGCGCATTGCGCAATCAGCACTTGATTTTATAACAGATAACGCTAAATGTTAGGAACTTGATCGTTATGATCGATCAAAAATTGATTAGCTATACAATTAATTGATAATCAAGGAGATACTAAACCAGAATGGAAAAAAGCCTCAAGGCTTAATTACTAAATTTAATAATGCTTATCATGTCAACAAAAAAAGCCCAGAAGGATAAGAAAGTCTTGAGGCTTCATTACTATTTTGATAAGATCGATAGGACAATATATATAGTTGAATTATTTTTGTTCAGTCCATATTACGAAAATCTAATCATGAGAAAACGATACACTCACAACGTTCCTGTAGAACCTCTAGAACAGCATCGAATTCGCAATCGTTTTCCTCAGAGAGATGCAAGTAATAATGCTGTGCCAATACAAAGAAGTTCTGCTACAACACTAGCAATATCATCAATAACTGCCTCCAGCCATGCTCAACAAACATCAACACCTTTACTGAAAGATGGCGATAGCATGGAGTTCCAATATGATCGTGAACATG
>QIBA01000171.1:2221-3893 GCA_003225175.1 Acidobacteriota bacterium | reverse complement strand
TGAACGTGATGATATAGACTCTCAATATAATCGTGAACATGATGATCTGGATTCTTGCTATGAACGTGATGAAGAATCAATTCATTCTCAAAGCGATAGACATGAAGATGATGATGAAAATGAAGGTGAAGATGAAGTGGAAGAGGAGGAGAAAGAAGAGGAAGAACAACGACAAATTGTTGATGAAGCATTAAGTGAAGACAAAATGTTATCCTGTAATGGTGAATTTTTCCCATATTTTGAAAATTTCACAACCGCTTCGTTATTCTGTTGGTTACAAAAACACAACATTTCCACAAGTGCCTATGAAGATCTTGCTGATATCCTTCAAAATACCAAATTTAACCCTACTCATGTGGTGAAGAATGTCCGAAGATTTCGGACATGGAGACAACGTCTTCCTATTCTTCCTATATCAGCAAGGTCTATATCCATTTCATCAAAAAAAACTCCATTAACTTCAAAAGATTCAAAGATTGCATATCAACTATCTGTCAGCGATATCATTTATTATGTTCTTAATAATCTGTCAATGTTTAAGCACATGTACTTTGTTTCCGGCATTGATTCTGAAACAAAATCAGAATATTGGCATGGCGCATTATGGGAAGAGTCACCACTTTTTGGTGAAAACCAAATAACAATATTAGAAGGTAATGGTATTTATTTACTTTATAGTATATTTTGTATCTTTATGATCTTGTAACTATATATTTATTTGTTTTAATGTAATAGTAACATACAAATCTGGTGAATTTGTTTATTATTGAGATAATGGGCAATGACAACTTGGAAGGTTGAGAGCGATCTAAAAAATGCTAATGATGATCAATATCGGCTAAGAATTCAGAAAGTTGTGAATTATGATAACTTACCCAGAATTTTTAAAGGAATGTCAAGACAGGAGCGTTCCGTTGCTAGTGAAGTGTGGTTGCAGGATGAACCGTTCCAAATCATTACAATTTCTGAAGTTCTTGAAAAGGCTACTGTAATGATAGTATACCAACACCAACATATCCCCGAAGGTACACTAAAAATTACTGAAATAATCTATAAATATCATGGTCATTGGAATATTCGCGATGCATCACTTTCATATCAACATCCTTCTGATTATATTACAACAAGATCACCACCATCTTCTATGCCAACATATAAAATATTTATCGATTTGTATTATGATGATTTTGGCACATATAGAAATGTATACCATTCATTAGGAGGTATATATTTGCAGTTTGGAAATATGCCCGCCCATCAAAGAAAATTAATCAAGAACCATTTTGTCCTTGGATTTGTCCCATTTGGTGGTAATTTTGACGAATTTATTCTGCCATTTATTTCTGAAATGAAAAAACTCGAGCAAGGAAAAATAATGAAGTTGCGAGATCAAGATGTTTGGGTGATAGCTGGGTTAGGTGTTGTGACTTCTGACTTACCACAAGGAAATGACATGGCAGGAGTTAAGCGACATAATGCTAATAAAGGTTGTCGTACTTGTTTAGTCCCTCATGAATCTCTTACAAATTATGACCAAGATGTACCAAAATCATCAAGATATCATCACATTACTGATGGACAATTCAAAGAGATTTTACAAGAAAATACTCCCTCAGCAAAAGCATGACTTTGTACAGAGTATGGTTTGAGATCAAACCCCAGTGTTTTAGAT
>QIBA01000171.1:0-2057 GCA_003225175.1 Acidobacteriota bacterium | reverse complement strand
CTCCATAATAATGCCATATATAATACACCATTTTTTGAAGGTATTAAGTTTAAAAGAAAGTGATGTAGCAGCCATTAAGCAAAGAATTGAAGCATCTCGTGTTAATTTAATACCAAAGAGTATTATAACGTGTTGGGTACTTGTTGCCAAAACAATGAAGGCTGTTTTTAATGGTGAATTTACAACAGAAGGTTACGAAATATTAGAAGAATGTCTTCAAAACGAGTTAAAATTACTTCCAAAGGTATAATTGTAATTTGGGAATAGCAAATGCTTTTAAATATCCTAACGATATTTTCTTTTTTTTAATAGGTCTTTGCAGATTTTGTTAATCTGCCAAATTTGCATATAAATACACATCTTACAATGCATGCCCAAACGTTTGGAACTCTTACTAATACGCAATGTGGCATTAAAGAAATGGTTCATCGTATTTTTAAGGGAATTGTACCAAGAACAAATCGTAAAAATATAGATTTAGACCTGTTAAAGCGATATAATACTCTATTTGCAATTCGGCATTTGAGTGATGGTGGCATTGATCCAAGATTTGCAAAATCTTGTGCTAGTTTCACAAGTTCTAATTTTGGTCATTTGTTGTCAAATTGGTATCTTACTGAAGATAAATCCTCAAATGAAGAAAATGAAGATTTGGATGATGACAGTAAGATTAAAATATCAATTTTTTAACGAATTTATCTCAATTATTCAATTATTTGACTTTTTTTTTATTTAGTTACGTCAACAGTAGATTTTATTTCTGGTATATCTTTGAAGAGAAGAATGTCTAGGCAAGCTCGTGACAATCTACTCTCAAGCTTGCCAAAATTTAAAACTGAATTGCTAACATCTTATAGAGAAATAGGATTTGGCGCGGCACTTTTATACTCTACTCAATCAATAAGCTGGTATGAATTTGCATCGTATACGATCGAAGAATTAAATGGTACCTTCTCAAAAGTTAACCTTCATCTAAATGATTTTATCACAATTGATGATGAAGATTTTAACAAATCTTATGCTGTCATCAGAGGAATCTTCAAACATAAAGGTAATGATGAAAAGTACTATGCTTTTATAGTCGTAGATTGGTTTGAAGATACTAACCAGGAACATTCAATATTGAGTTGTCCTCTTTACCATCTTCAAACTATAGAAGATCAAAGATGGAGAAGTATTTTTCCAATTAGTGTAATTGATAGTGTACAGAAAGTACATTTTGTTCACAATTGTAATTTGGAATGTCACGATCATTATAATAGTATAAATAGAATTTGGGTCAAAAATAATTATTATTTTACGGCAATATAATTTTATCATAATATTACCATAATGTTTAAGCATTATAACATTATAATAATAAAAATCTTATTCACATTATTATTATTGTTTAAAAAATAATAAAAATTATAATACGAATAAACATTAATTCGACATCAAAATTATGCAGACATTGAATTGAAATCTGATAAATCTGGTAATCATCCAATCAAAACATTTGTTTTGGTTACTGTACATATATAAACAATGATCTCTCGAAAAAAACAAAAAAAAACTCCTTTCCTTCTTTATATTTATAAACTTATACAATCCTCAAAAAATAAACAATATTTTATTTTATTTTATTTCTTCATGATTCCACTCTTCATTATCTTCCTTTTCTGTCTTCCTTCTCTTTCATTTTATTATAGACACGAGAATAACATATGTTTACGCCCTGGTTCTGTCTTTTAAAAAAGAACTTCGTATAATTAATATTGGTAAGCAGCGCTTCAGTTATTCTTTTAAATAGTTTTAAGCAGTTGATTATAGGCACGACTGCACGAGAATAATATGTTTACATCCTGGTTCTGGTTTTTCACTTTTGTTATAACCATACGACCTATTTCAGTTTTTCTTAAAATTATTCTGTATGTATTTTTTGTTTATCATTCATCAAGCAATTACCATATTAGCCGCATTTTTTGTTACTTTTTTTTGTGAAAATATCCTCGTGACGTTAATTCAATATGTAGTTGTGACGTTGAATCTGTGTTTTTAAAAAACTTAATTAGATC
>QIBA01000170.1 GCA_003225175.1 Acidobacteriota bacterium | reverse complement strand
ATATTATTTATATAAAATTCATTGATCATTATATAAAATTTACTTGGCAATATAAAATATTATTTATTAAAATATTATTATTTAAAAACTAATTACAATTATAAAAATCAACTTTACTATGCAAAAAACAACATTTTTTTATATATTAAAGCTAGAAAATAAAAATTATTATTAAATAAAAGAATTAACTTGATAAATACTTACAAATAATAAGTTAATATTAAATTTTAAAGGAAGTTTAAAAGAAGATTACTATATTAGATAGTAAATATATTTAACTTATTTAACATTTTAACTAATTAAAAAAAATTTGTCATTTCTATTATGTTTAGTTTATCTGTATAAATATGTACTCTTTTACCTTTTCAGTGTTATTACAGTTCTCTGATTCAGTTGGTATTAGTCATGTAATTTACAGTAAATGGAATCTTAAAATTAAAAAATAAAAATAACATATAATAATTAATTATAAGTTTTAGGTCAGATATGAATTTTTATTTTTTTTTGGTGCAAATGCATGGTATATTAAGAACTAGTAATACTAATGTCTTTTTCAGATTTCTGGTACCTTTCTTAAATATAGATTCCTTTTAATAATGTATAATAATAGCTAGAAGCTGAAATTACTAGAATAAAAATTGGAAGTTAGAATTAAAGTTAAAACTAAAGTTAAAGTAAAAACTGAAGTTAAAATAAAGCTAAAGTTAAAGTAAGACAAATGCTAATGCATGCTAATATTATTAAAAAATAAATTATAAATAATTAAAAAAATTAATATATAAAAATATTTATGATTTATATATAATCATAATTGAATTGTTATTATTGAAATAAAATACTATTGCTAATGTCTATTCTATTCTTTTTTGAAGACTACCCAGTTGTGTTATTATATTGCTGAGCTTTAAGTAAATTTATATTGATATTTTTATTGATGCTTCTATTTTTGCTAATTTAGTTTTTTTGTTTTACCTTTTTATCTCTATTTCATTTATTTTTTATTTCATTATTATATATTTTATATCATTTATTTTATTATTGTCATTATTTTGCATTTATTGTTATTATGCTACCTTGCTACCTTATCATATTTATTATCATAATTTTACATTATATTATTATTTATTTATTGTACTGTATTTTAGTTTTTATTGACATTTTTGTTGATATAAGAAATAGTTTATTTTATTATAAATTTTATAAATTTTATTATAAATGCCTAGACAGCCCAGTAATGATATTATTAAATTATTAACCATCCTTAATTTTTTAGACATAAATTTGCACTGAAATCATACTCACGAATCACAAATATTAACTTCCAAAACTTGAATAGTATATTTGATTATTAAATTGCAATAAATGAAAATTGGTATTTCAGTTCTTAAGGTTGGCAAAAATATCTTTATTAAAGTAGATGTTCATATTGCTTAAACCAATAGTTTATAAATGTTTATTACAATATTCAACCTATAGAGGGTTTGTTAATGAATGAATATTCTGCTATAATGACGTTATTGGATCACTTGACAGTTTAGTACTTTGGAATTAATGCAAATAACTGATAATCTGTGATAATAAATAATAATACTAATTAATATATTAGTATGCACTATTTTTTTATATACAAATTTGAAGAACTGAATTTAGTAAATAATGTGTTTTTTAGTTTTTTTTAATAACTGAAATTGATCAATTACTATGTTTAAAATATGCTGCACAAATATTACATTTTATATAAAAAAAATTACAGTATAATACAAATACTTACATATAATAAACGCATAATAAACGTTTAATAAACGTATAATAAACGTTTAATA
>QIBA01000169.1 GCA_003225175.1 Acidobacteriota bacterium | reverse complement strand
AAGGGTTTTTTGGGCAAGCCAGTCTTGTCGATGTCGTACACGTCGGCGATAAAGAGGTCTCTCGCCCCCATAAGGTCGGCCAGCTCTGGCCCGGCGGATGGCAGCTGCCGCGCTTCCACATAATCGACACGCTGGGGCTGATGGGGAACACTTCCGATTTGATTTTCCAGGCTCGCAATGTGTACGAGGTCCGCCGCGTGCTGATCACGCAGCAGATCGAAGTTGCGTTGGACGCTAAACAGAATGGCTTCGGATTCTTTCAGCTTTTCGCTAATGGCGAGTCGCTCCTGCTCTGCAGTTCGGTACTGAGAGCGGAGCACATTGTTCTCAGCTTCTTGATCTGTGGAACTCCGCTCCAAATGATTGATAGTCTCATCTGTCGATTTCTTGCGGGCTTCCAATGTATTGACAGCAACCTTTGCGTCCTGAAGCTCGCGGGAAAGTGATTCCATTTTGGCAGAACGGGATTGCAGCTCGTGTTGTAGGTCGGCGCGTTCTCGCGATAGAGCATAGAGACTCGCGACTGGCTGAACGCCGGATTGAGAACGCGCATTTGAACGCTGTTCCGCGATTCGAATTCCCAAAAAGTAAAGCGAAACGGATATTGTCGCGAAGAGCACGATGACTGCTGCATAGGGCAGAGCTGCATTCAAGTGCGAGAAACACATCGCAGGCAGCCAGTGCCGCGAGTTTCCCATCGGCACCAAAGCAGGCGTCGCATCGAGCGCTATATCACTCTCTTTCTGTTCCTGGAGTCTTCTCATCAGTTTTGCAACGGCAGATTCAGGAGACCATTCATTTTCTAGATCGAGGCTCGGATCAGTCGGAGCAATCAACGCCATCCCGAACGTACCAATTTCCTGGTATTTGGCCAATTCCTCGCGACACTGACTGCAAACCTTGAGGTGATCTGCCAGTCGGCTCCACTCGCTCGCAGTCAGCCCTCCCGAGCTTGCCAATGCACAGAGCTGGTCGTAACAGTCGTGGCCGTCAGTGTCGGTTTGAGGAACGTCCGAGTGCCTATGACGCATAGTGACTCGCAATCTTCAGGTCATCTCGACCAATAATGTCTTTCATTTCTTTCAGGGCCCGATAATAATAGTGGCGGACATTTCCCAGCGATTCCCCGAGGCGCTCGCTAATTTCACGAAGCGTGTAGCCCTCGAAGAAAAACAGTTCCATCGTTTCTTGCTGCTTCCTGCTCAATTGCTTGAAGGCCTGCCGCAGACTATTTTCGCTCTGCGCCAGGAAGGCGTGGTACTCGGGGGTGACAGCCGATTCGAGTACGTCAAGACAATTGTCAATGGTTTGTTCTTCGTAAATATGCCGCAAGGTGAGGCGTTGCCGGGCGCGGTAGGCCTCGTGATATGCGATCTGAATCAGCCATGCTCGAAGCGATCCGCGCTGCGAGTCAAATAAAGCGCTTCGTTTATAAATTAGCAAGAAGACATCTTGGACAAGTTCTTCTGCGGTGCCCTGATCGTGAAGGACTCGGCGCCCGACCGCCAGCACCGCTCGTGCATGCCGCCTCATTACGATAGCAAATGCAGCCTGGTCGCCGGCTTTCACTTGCAGCATGAGCTCATCGTCGGAAAGGTCGGCTGCGGTTCTCGAGTCCACATGGTCCGAGACACGCGCAGGCCACACACTAGCAAGAATGAAACGTTCCGATGAAGCCAAATGAAAACCTCGACCGCTTGTGATGGAGTCCTTGCGCGTGCACCACGAACCGAAACTATTGGGAATTTAACACGAGAGACGAGGCAGTATCACAGCAATAACAATTTCGAGACTCCTGGTACAACTCGGTCGATTTTACGGGTATTAATGTCGCATCAAGCGGGATGAAGCAGGGTCGCACCGCCTTGACCAAGAGAGTTGATCCGATTCGGGCCGCGCAAAATCGCATGTCCAACGTGGCGGCTCAAGCTGGACAATTGAGACTTTGCTGCGTAAGGAAACGCCCCTTTGTACCACTTCGTCTAGACAATTTATTTCGCTGAAATTCTATTGATTTCTTTGATCAGAAAACCTCTTCGATGTACTCTTCTTGCAGTCGCCCGAATTATGTGCTCTTCCGCTGTTCACGTGATTGACCCTGCTACGTGCATATTTCTGACTTGGGATCCCTCATGAGCTTTTGGGATCGAAGGCGCAGTGCGCACTCTCTCCAGGCCCTCAGCGACGAATCGCTTTGTCGCGAGGCGAAGAAGGGATGCTATGAGGCGTATCTGCTCCTATTCGATCGTTATTGGCGGCAGGTGTTCCGATTAGCGCACGCAGTGCTCCATGAGGGGGAAGCCGAAGACGTCGCTCAAGCGTTGTTCTTGGAAGTTCACCGGAACATGCTGCAGTTTGATTCAGAAAAGGGTTCGTTCCGGACTCTGTTGCTCCGCTATGCCTAGCCTCGATAAAGTAAACACACCTCTAATGGTCGTGGGAAACGATCCGCTTAGTGTGCTCCTCATGTGGGAAACCTATGCTGGACTGCATCGGTTAGGTAGGCCGGTAGACTTGATTATGCTGCACACAGATGAGCATGAGCTGACCAACCCTGCCGTAAGACTGGCCTCGCAAGGCGGATCTGTAGACTGGTTCCGTTTCTGGCTACAGGGCTATGAAGATCCCGATCCCGCAAAAACCGAGCAGTACAAACGCTGGCGGGGATTAAAGAAGTCGCAAGAAGCAAATCAGGGCGGCCAAGTGCACTAGAGTTATT
>QIBA01000168.1 GCA_003225175.1 Acidobacteriota bacterium | reverse complement strand
GGTTGGAACCGGCAGCCGCAAAAAAGAGCCGCACGGAGTAACGCCCGGGCGGCTTTTTCTTGCGCGTTGTGGCGTCACTCTCGATACAGCCGCGAAAACTTGAGCTGCGACGAGCCATTGGGGTCACTGGTGCGCGGGAGTCCCGCCAAACCATGGCGACGTTTTAAGCGTAACCTGCAGGATGAGCGAGGTGGAAATTCCGGATGTCGTCGGCAATTTGTTTTAAGGAACAGCAGTGGGAGCTGGCGGCTGTCCTGGCGATGTCCGGGGCAAGCTTCATTGTTTTAAGCACCTCGGCCTGTTGTTGAAGCTCCTCGGCCTTTCTAACCTGCTCAGCGAGAACCACCCAAGCTTGAGCCGTCAATTTGAGCTCTTTCCCATGCCTGCGGTCGCCAATTGCCTCAGCCATTTTACGTTCGGCGATTGCCAGGCACTCCGCTGAGGTCAATGGGGACACGGTTTCCTCCGGTGCAATTTAGCTAACAGGCAGGGAAGCGGCCTCGCTGGGCCGGCCCATTGTCTCAGAAGGGCGCCAGTTCGGCGCCCCGCGTAGGCTACACGCTCCATTGTTTTCCGAAACAGTGGAATTGCCTTATGCCCGCGATTCACACAATCGCGGTCAGCAGTCCCGGCCGCTGCCGATTGTGCTGCTTTTTGTTGCCTTCAAAGTCCGGCCTGACGTTGGCTCCCTTGGTGCCGCACGCTTGGCAGACGAAACCCGGCTCCAAGTCTGACATGCGGATATCGTCCGGCCACCGATGGCCACTGATCGCAATACAATGGCTGCAGTGATGATCCAATGGGAACACATCGGTTGACCGAGCCGACGGCGGCAGCGCACAAACATTGCGGCGCAGCTAGGGAACACCATTCACATCCAAGAGACTTCCGGAACGGAACGGACCGCTAATTTTTCTTTCCCCTCTCAGTATTTCTCTGTGAGGTGCTCATGACTTTTCAGCCAAGAGAAGGTGCGTGCGCGTTCGCCTGGAGGAACTACTTGCTAGTCCACAGCGGTATCAGCGAGGACGATCACAGGCGTTCCGCCCTCCATCGTTACCTCACCGATCTTGGCGCTGCCGGCGATTTCGATTTCGATCTCTTGCAAATAGCAGCAGTCAATTACCTGAAGAGCCTGGACGAATTGCACGACGACCGAGGTGCGAGACTTGCCGCAGATCAGGCTTTGGCAAAGCGTGCCCATTCACGAGCCTGATCGCAGTCGCCAATCGGCTTGCATGTACGAATCAATGGAACGCCATCGTCGCGTGCTGCGGAGTCCGCCTCTTTGATCGTCGGCTGCGCCTCAGCAATTTCCTTTAAGCGAATGTAGGCGCGCTCGCGATCCGCTTCCTGCTCTGAGCTCAGCAGCGGGTATATCTCGGTAATGTAAATCTGCTCATCAACACTGATCTCACCTAGGTCGGGCACATCGAGCCATACCGGTGCACCAAGAGCAGTGACTGCAGGCACGGCGATAAAGAGACCCCGCCATGGCACACGCCGCGCCACTTCGCGAGTGACGCGAGGCACGTGCAGTGGCCGACTGAACTGAATCGGCCCGCTTCGAAAGCCACTGGGCACATGCTGAACGGTCGGAGCATGGACGATCGCGGGCCGCGAGAATGATGGATGCTGGACAGTCGGCGAAACGCCTTGATGGCTTCGAACCGCAGGAGATGTTCGGACCATGGGAGCGCTACGGTAGATCGGCGCCGCCCTCACCGAGCGAGTGCTGTAGTGCGGCGCGGTGTGCGGCGTGTACCCGCCTCTTGCAAGCGCGACGGATGGGAAGAAGCGTAGCAACGAGGATGGTCGATATTAGACGCATGACGCCGTACCCCCCAACCTGGACGCCCAATCCTTTAGCAACTTGGGCGGGCGCGCAAGGCGCAATTCGCGGTTCAAGTCGTGTCCCCTTTCAGTACCAACTTCATCAGTCGGCGGTTTTCGGCAGGGTCACTCCCAAGAGCCCAAAACGTATCGTGGTGTCTCGTTGAGGCCCTGAAAGGGAGCTACCTGAAAGAGTGCCGTTGGATTCGATTTCCAGATTTCGATATGCCGTTTCTCGATATCGACCATGCCATCCAAAAACGGATATGATCCAGGCGTCTCCGTGTGCTCCACATCAGCCCACGCGATTTTCTTATTTCTTCGCCTTAGGCCCGCGCCCAAACGGTGCCCTTGCTTCTTCGTTCGACTCTGTTGGAAACGGATTAGGCAGATCCGGTGAGGCCGACTGTTCGTTTGGCTCTCGCTTCCTCAGGCGATCAGGCATCTCGTTGCCGATTCGACTAAAAGCAAGACCGAGGAAGCCCAAGGTCGCTATAACGGTTTCGGCAATCAGGATCCAAAAACCCGCCGTCCTCGAAAAGCATTCTATCTTCTTCGTTTAGCCCGATCTCACCAGCCGGAGGATGGCTCCAGTTCGTTCATTTCCCCTTCGCCTTCGGCTGATCCATGCGAGCCTGGCAACCAATCGACCCTCGTCTCCAAGTCGTCTTCCAGCTCGTAAATCAAGTCCTTCGCCAGAAAGGCGTAAGGACTCTTGTAATCCTTGCGAGGTTTAGCCTGTTCTGCCTTCGGCAGCACGATCGTGACCACCCCATCCTTCATTAAAGCGCTAATCTTAGTTTGATCAATCTTGTTGGAGATTTGGAAGCTGCGCGCATAGTGGCCCACGTTGTATTCGGTATAAAGCGGCTGCATTCCCTCATACTTCGTGAAGTCAATTCGACCCTCAATAGTAACTACATCATCATCGACGCTCGCCTCGATGCTGTCACGATCGACGCCCGGCATTTCAAGAACAACTGTCAGCGCCTCAGGAGTCTCGAAAATGTCTGTCACTGGCAAGAATACTCGCCCAGACGTGGTGCCCTCAGTCTTCTTCTCGACCTCGCGCTTCTGCTGGACCTGCAGTTCCTGTGAATCTGACATTTCATTATCTCCTCAGCTAATCTTAATAGAGCGCGGCTTATCGGCCTCTGCCCTCGGTATGAACAGCGCAAGCAGACCATCGCGATATTCGGCCATGATACGATCAGGTTCGATTCGAATTGGAACGGACAAAGTGCGGTCAAAAACACCAGAGATACGCTCGCGACGGTGAACGCTCGCTTGCTCGCCATAGGCAACGGTCTTTTTGCCGCAAATCCGAATGGTATTCTCTTTCGCCTCAATCTCGAGATCGTTTTTGTCAATGCCCGGCAATTCGATTATTGCGACGTAGTCATCGCCCTTCTGGAACATGTTTATTGGCGGAAAACTGCCGATAGCAGCGGTGCCCCGTCCCATCCAGTCGCTCGCGATACGTGCATCGAGCGCCCGCTGTAGTGTTAACAAGGCTTCAAATGGGTCACTAAAGCCAGCAAACATCGATTCCCTCC
>QIBA01000167.1 GCA_003225175.1 Acidobacteriota bacterium | reverse complement strand
TTGATTTTAGGAACGGTTATTTGAAATACATTTCGTGGGTGGCTTATTTTCTTTGCTATTGTTAATAAACTAACCACATTTTTCTTCTTTTTTTTTAGGAATGGGTTTCGGAACAGGAATTGAAAGTATATTTTGTGCGAATTTCTTTCATTATTAAAATACCAATTTTTCTCTCTCTTTTAGAAACGGTATTTTAGAATGGGATTGAAGGTTCATTTCGTGGGCATGTCTATATTCTTTGTTTTTTTTTTTAATAAACTGACCACGCACATTTTCTCTTCTTTTTTTTAGGAACGGGTTTCAGAACAGGAATGGTATATTTTGTATTTTTGAACGGGAATTGAAGGTACATTTTGTGGGCGTGTCTATTTTTCTTTGCCATTTTTAATAAAATTTTCTTCTTTTTTTTAAGAGCGGGATTTTGGAACAGGAATTAAAAGTATATTTTGTATTCTGGAACGGGAATTGAAGGTACATTTCGTGGGGTCTAGAGCTCCGCACGGGTCAGGTTAGGTCGGGTTACCTGATTTATTTCAGGTAACCTGAAAAGTTTTATTTGATAAATATCGTTATTAACGTTCGTTCTTTTTCTTTTTGTAGTTTCGGGTAGCGTGGCATTTCGAAGTTAATATTCTTTTTTTAATTTTTATTTAACGAACGTTAATTAATTAACGTTCATTTGTTTTATTTTGTAGTTTCGTGTATGTGATTCGGGGTATTTCGAAGGTAAGACTTGTATATATTTTTATTATTTATTTATTTTTTTTTTAAACGAACGTTAATAACGTTCGTTCTTTTTCTTTGTAGGACTCCGGTGGGCATTAGCATAGGTAAATATCTCCAAAAAAAATATATATATATATTTTTGTTTAAAAAGAAACGTTATTAACTAACATTTCGATTTTCTCTTAGGTTCTGGGTCCGAGCACAAAGGTAAACTTTCAGCTTCGGGTTCTTGGGATGTTTTTTTTGTGCTATTCATTTCGTTTTGCTAATTTTTTTTTTTTTTTAGGTTTTGGTTGGACTTCGGGCTTGGAAGGTTACAAGATTCGAAGGTATAACTTCGAATTTTTTTTTTGTTTTTTTAACGAAACGTTATATTAACGCTTCATTTTCTTTTCTTTAGTGTCCGGCGCGGGTATTTCGAAGGTAATACTTACTACCTTCGTTTTATTTCATTTTTAACGAAATGTTATATTAACGTTTTCGTTTTCTTTCTTTAGGTTCCGGCGCGGCTATTAGGTAATATTACCTTCGTCTTGTCTTTTTTCTTTAACTGAAATGTTAACTAACGTTTCGATTTTATTCATTTTTAGCTTCTGAGTTTCGGGTGTGGGTCTTAGGCCATTTCGAAGGTGAATACTTCGAAATTTTTTTTATTTTTCTTTTTAAATGAAACGTTTATTAACGTTTCAGTTTTATTCTTTATAGCTTCCGGTCTAGACGACATTTCGAAGGTATGGGCGTGGCAATGACAGATCTTTGGGTAATACAAAGCGTATCAAATAAATAAAATATATAGGCCAGCACAGTCAGTTATTTCTTTACTGACCATTATTAAAAATTAATGTAATTAATCATGCAGAATGCATTTAATAAAAAACGATTATTAAATAAAACTTTATTATATTTTAACGTTATTACATTTCAAATGAATAAATAAACAATACACTATAAATAAAATAAAAAAAGTACTTCGCAGTTAATTATTTGATTGTCAGTAATTTGAACGGGTCCTATAGTTTTTTTTAGGGTAGTCCATAGTGAAAAAAATATATCTTATCCCATGTAAAAAATTCAATTGTAACTTCATAATTTTTTAGTGATATTACACAAATCCCAAAATTTTAAATTTTTTTTATTATTTACTAAGTTTTTAGAGTATATATTCGCAGCAATATTAATGTCGTACAATATTTGGCGCAATAATAATTGAAATGTAATACAAACATTAAAATGTAATATAAATAATTACTATAAAGTTTGCCGATCATTATATTATTATCATTATTTCCATTATTCTTTGTTTTCTTTGTTCTTTATTTTCACACGAACCATTGTTTTTATTGTTTTGTTATTGTTTTTTAAAAAAATTTTTTTAAACTTTCCTTTATTTCTACAAAACATTATTTGAAAATTGCCTTTATTTTCATAAATCTTCATTGTTTAATAGTAAATTATACAAAATATGTCTTTTAATGATAGTGCTTCCACATGTGAAAGGTAATTATAAGTGAATTTAAAAGAAATACTTATTTATTTACATATATCATTATATTCTTTTGTAGTTTGAATATTTCAGTTAATGCAATTGTTATTGAGGATAGCATACCTTTAACAGCTCCTAAAGTAATTGGAAAACAGTCAAAAAA
>QIBA01000166.1 GCA_003225175.1 Acidobacteriota bacterium | reverse complement strand
AACTTCTATGAGCGGTAGGCAAGATAAGACTCGTGTTGATTGCAGTCGATGGAGAGATCGGACGTCTCGATGTTGTAGATAAGTGAAGACGGAAGTTTGGTTGCAGGTAGTATGATGCTGAAAAAAGACGGAAGAAGGTTGAGCAAAAGGCTGCTTAAATAGTCAATTTCCGACGCCAAAGCAGTGAATGGAACAAGCGAGGAACTCAATAGTCAATAGTTAATTGCCAATAAAACAATCAGAATGGTCGATAGTGAATGAAACAATCGGGATAGTGAAAGGTCAATAAAACAATCGGTGCGGTCAACAGTCAATAAAACAATCAGAATAGTGAACAGTCAATAGAACAATCAAAGAAGCAAACAGTCAATAAAATGATCCAAGTAGTATATAGTCAATAGAACAATCAAAGCAATGAACGAATGGACGTCATTTTTCAAAGCAAACAAACTTACCAAAATTAACCAGCAACGATCACGTATCTAGCTATCCAACCCTCCAATACTAAACCCGTTTTTACTTGCTAATCCCCCTTGTTAAAAAGCCCTCCATCAGGTAATTCATCGGTAGTTATGACAAGTGGAACCATGTGCCCCCAGCTGTGCACTGCGCAAGCCATTCTCTCAACATCCTAATACTGTCACAACCAACGATTCGAACTCTCCAGGATTGGAGCTTCGAAGACCTTGTAAACTCGAAGAGGAAGCACAGGCTTGCAACACGCCTGATAAAACACAGGACACGATCACCTGGTTCTGTGCCCCCTCTAAGGTAAAACAAGACCAACGTAAGCTCTTCCTCCTCAAGAGTTCCATCGTTAAGTTGAAGCAACAGATTCGGCAAAAGAGAGATGGAAGGCGAGGCTTTCAAGTTGAGGTCGAGAACGGAGACGACTGATCCAGCCAAAAAAGAGTCCAGTTCTCTAAGACTAGAGTCTAACAGACCTGGCAAAACTCGAAGAGGAAACACAGGCTTGCAACACGCCTGATAAAACACAGGACGTGATCACCTGGTTCTGTGTCCCTCCAAGAGCAAGCCAAGGCGCAGCTAGAACTCTTCGCCTTCGAGACGCGACGACCCCAATCGAAAAGCTGAACAGGAGACTGTGGAGAGGTCTAGAAGCCGAAAGGTCCATAGGTTTTGTGTGCCTGAGCGTTGAAATTAGATTTGAAAAAAAAGGTTCGACGTGAGGAAAGTTGATTTCCTTACCCACTGTATAGAATTGAGAGCTTAAGGTCATACGACCACTGGGGTGTGCTTCATCAACTGTGTCAAACAGTCTGGATTCACAATGCAGAGCCAGAGAGCTCGAGAGCTCATCCAAGCAGTAGCATGGCGAAAGAGCCCGACTGCCCAGACAGCAGCAGAAAGTCCCTAACCAAACAGTGTGCGATAGTCAAGGATCGCAAGGTAAGGCCAGAGAACTCGAGAGCTCATCTAAGCCATTGCATTGCAAAGAGCCTGACTACCAAACCGTGGCAGAACGCACACTACATTGCCATCGAAATATGACCAAAGATTCCCAT
>QIBA01000165.1 GCA_003225175.1 Acidobacteriota bacterium | reverse complement strand
CACTGCTATTCCGGACATTGGTCGACGGGGCGGATTTACGATCTGCCAATTGTGAACGTTCCACCCCGCTTCTCTGAGCGCAGCCTCAAACGCCGCTGCGTAGGTTGCACAGTCAGAGCCCGTCTCGAAAATAATAGTTAGTTCTTGATGCTCGTAAACACGGCCACGCTCTCTCAGAATTTTCTGTTGGTCGTCTGTAAGCTGCCTTGGTTCAAATCGACGTAGCCACTGCTCCAGAGCCTCTATCCTTGCCTTGGCTTCTGCTGGTGTGGCTACCCGATAATCGGCTAGTTGTCGGTCTTGCAATCTGATTTCAGCCTCTTTTCTAGCTAATCGCCCACTGTACCAAAAACTCAATATCACCCACTCAAATACTACGATACCGACAAGAATTGGAATGAGCGTCGCTCGGTTGGGCCAGACCATGGGCCACACATTGGCGACGTCTTGCAACCAGTCTTGCAGAGATGGCAAGGGCCTTACCTGTTGATTGGCTAGAGCCTACTAATGAAGGGCAGGCTTGTTTGCAATGCGGCTCTACTTCGCTGGGACCCTCATAACGCCACACGGCGTTAGACGCAGGCCCCATTATTGAGTGCCCTGCACGACCTCGCTGAGTGGTGGTGCAAAGGCTAGCATTCCGATGGCTAGCGCCCGTTTCAATGTTGGCGCACTTCTTTTGTCTCGTCAGCCACACGGTTCAGGATATCTGAAACGGGCAGAATAATTTGATCCTCTACGGGAAAAGGGTCGATTTCTTTTGCCGGTCTCATCCGGCACCAGAAAACCAACCACTTCCTGTTCGTTGGAATTACTATTGCGTAAGTTTTGAAGTAACGCGGGATTCCTCCCCAAATCTGTTGCAAATCGTATTCCATTTCTCGGACAATATCTCTTGCACAGGACGGCGACAGGCCGAATTTCACCAGTTCGAAGACCAGGGCGGCTCTGAGCAGTTCGTTTTTTGAAAACCGACCACCGCCGAATACAGCCCGATCTATTGCACCCACCTCCACCCAATCCGTAACTGTTTCGAGGTCCGCACCGATTCTTGCAGCAACTTCGGTCACGCTAAAAAGGTTGAGACTCCGGCGCGAGACTGCGGTGTGTTGATCTTGCACGACCGCCTCCTTCCATTTGCGCGAAGGCGACTCGATGAATAAGACTGACTCTCGAAATCAACAGGCGTCAATGAGTGGATGAGCGGCATGTGCCGCGGGCGTCCTCGGGCCAAGGCTAGGACTATTAATAATCTCGGACGATTCGATGTCAGCGCTTTGAGGCACGCAAAGCTGGCACAGCCTTAGTCCATCGATGCAATTTGTATCGACTCAGGTTTGGGCTCAGAAAGGACGCTGCCGAGGGTCATGCCAACTAAAAACATCGAGGCAAGCAACACAGCAATTACACCCCCATTTCGTGGCGGTGTGAGCCTTCGCATTTGCTTGTCCAAAAGTTCCTGATCGCGCCGGTCCATGTTTGAGGTCCCCAATTTTGTTCGTGCGAAACGCGACAAAACTGCCGCTTGTTCCGCTGATCGTCGCGGAACAAACATTGGGCTCCCTTGATTGAAGCTGTCTAAAAGGTGGTTTGGCCACAACTTCAAAAAGATAAAGGCATCAGTAACACAGGACTGCGGAGAGCACGGGTCTGTCAATCGCCTGACGCAGCACAACCCAATGTCGATAGATGCGCCGCAAAACGACCGTTGGGTTTTATTGATTTTTGCATAGTCACGTCAAAAGACTTTTGCATCGCAACACCGGCCCCTCACAAGCCTGTTCCGCAATTGAGGCAAATTTTCATTAAAAATATCACACCAAAGTTCCATTTTGGGCGGCAACTAAGTTCGCTGGCGGCGGTTTCAGAAGCGTCGATAACTACCCGGAAAGTCATGGGCTAGATTCAATGAAAATGCTGGCCGAGTATTTGGAGAAGGCCATCGCATTTGAACGAATGGCCGCAGATGAAAACGACACCAAGCTAAAGGCGGACTTAGAAAAACAGGCTGCGGCCTATCGGAAGCTCGCGGTGCAGCGAGCGAAACAATACAAGCTCGATCTGCTGCCGCAATCAAACTGAGAGTTTACCTGCCGGAGCTACTGCGCAATCTTAGCCGCACACGCCGCTTGTCAAAAAATTAGAAGCAACTCGAAGGCAATCAGATCGCAGAGATGTCTTGCTGCAGGAATTGCGAAAGTTGATTGAATGCGTGCTGCACGGTGGCCATTTCTGATGGCGGACTCAGTCCAGGCACTCAACTCAAACTGGAAGACAATTCGATCAGTGCGTGACGATTTTGAGATGCTTTTGCCTACGCCTTAACTCCGATGATCTTTAGTCAGTATCGAGTTGTTCCGGCTTGGCGCAGCGACGCCATCGCTCAGCTAAGCGATTCCAAACTCGTTTGTTTTCCGTTTGTGGGGCCAGTTCGGCCATCACTCGGCACTCGCTTGCAAATTTTAGGAACCGGTCCGCCGCGTTTTTTGGGCTTCCTTCGTCGGATGTGCGACAAATGCATGGGATACTGAAATTGTTCCGGGCCAATGCAGCGATTGATCGATTGATCGTTCTGAATAGCCCAGTGGCCGACCCGTTCCGAAAATTCCATTGGGAACCTTCACCTTGAGTCGGGGAACGATCTTAGGCGCCCATAATTAGCAATGTGCGAGGGCGCCAAGTGCGGGGTGCCCGATGGTAACGCTGCGCGCAGAGTACGACGCCATCGTCGTCAATCAGTTGCCGCAAGAAGTGCCGCGTAACTGGGTTAGGAAATTAGACGCTATCGAAGGCGATCGGTTGTTACGTGCCTGCAGAAAACCTCTGGAGTCAGGCACCAGCCACGATTAGTTGCGTTCAC
>QIBA01000164.1 GCA_003225175.1 Acidobacteriota bacterium | reverse complement strand
TGTGGTTTGATCTGGGTACGTGATTGTGGTAAGCCGGTCGCCGGTGTCGTAGCCGAACGTAGTCTGATGCTGCATCGCATCGGCGACCGACGTCCGGTTGCCATGGGCATCGTAGCCATAGGTGGTGACGTGGCTTTGCGCGTCGGTGATTGTATTAATCAGCCCCGCTGGCGTGTAGGTCAGCGTGGTGACGTGGTTCAGGACGGGTGGCCCGGCCTTTCCCATTTCGGGTTTGCGTCAGACTCCCATGTAAAGGGTGCCCCGTTCTCGCGCGGTGTTCGCGAGGGCGGGGTTAGAGGATATATGCAACTCCGCCTTTGACTTTGGTCTTTGTTAAACACGACTGAACACTCACGGACTCCAGCTTCCCCAGCACAAGCACGAACGATATAATGCCCCGCCATGCCGAGCCGGCTCAAGCGAATCTATGGCTTTCGCGATCTCCACTTCATCACATGCAGTTGTTACCGACGACGGCAGTTACTCGGTACCAGGCATGCACGAGACGTGTTTCTCCGCATCTTCGAGCAAGTCCGGCGCAAACACAAGTTCGAAGTAGCGGGCTACGTGGTCATGCCGGAACACTTTCATATCCTGATCGGAGAACCCGAAAAGGGAAACCCATCCTCGATTCTCCAGATTCTCAAGCAGACGGTAGCCAGACGTCTACTCAAACCGGCCAGAAGGCGACGAAACAATCAACCCATGCTGTGGGAAGAAGGTCTTCCCGTTCAGAACCGTCATTTCTGGCAAGCGCGCTTTTACGACTTCAATGTCTATTCCAACGAGAAGCGCTTTGAGAAGCTCCGGTATATGCACAGGAACCCGGTAAAACGAGGCCTGGTGTCCTCACCCGAACTATGGGCCTGGAGCAGCTTCCGCGCTTACATGTACGCAGAGCCGAGTATCGTGAAGATCGATGAACTGGAACCGCGGAACACCAAGAAAAAGCCAGAACCGAAGTAACAGACATCTATCGAACCCCGCCCTCGCGAACACCGCGCGAGAACGGGGCACCCGCACCCGACTGGTAGAAGTGGCACACAAGAACCGAAACGGGAAAGGCCGGGCCACCCGCCCAAGAAGCTCAGATGAGGATTCGATCTCGGTAACAAGGTTATCACGCGAGCTTGTTGAAACACTGTTTGGCGAACCGTCGCACATAGCGCCACTCTTGAGCATTATTCAAGGACTCAGCAGTCCATAGATGAGCGTTTGAATTGCCGCTCATCCCCTTCAGGATCGCGTCAAGTTCCTTTATGCAATTGAGCTGGTCCTCGTTTATCTCCCCTTCTCGCAGCATCTTTTCCGCAGTTGGGGCGATATCGTCGTGTTCGAGAGCTAGTTCGTCCACATGATCCGGCACGCCGAGATCGCGGAGATGTGCTAACTGAACATCCGGCTCTGAAGCCAACAAGGCAAGAGACTCTTTGAGTAATTTCACTCGTCCTTTCATGCGATTCAGTGCCAAAACTGCTAACAGTCGGCTTAGCAGATTAGCGAGTGCTCCCACCGCGAATTATTCCAGACTTCCCACCATCCGGACTTGAAACTCGACCATCGCTGCCGATTATCTTGTTTTCGAAAGAGCGTGGGAATCTCTGGAAGGGCTATTTTGATAAGACAAGCTCGCTCTTTGGCGAGCAGGAAGAACTTCGCGTGCTGATTCGCAGGGACAAAAGTTCAGCGCGGCGGGGAATGGAAGCGGCCTCCTGAACAAAAGCGGCGAGATTTTGAACACGAGTGGACTTCGTGAAGGTGCTCGATGTTGGGAATGGGAGATTGGGTTGGTGGCCCCGCAAAGGGTGGGATCATCTGCATCTGATGCGATCTGCACAATCAAGGCCGGAGCGCTTGTTCTCTTATCTACGATGCAGCCAACGAAACAACTCCTTTCCCCAAAATGCCAACGAAAACGCCGTGAGTCCCGTCGCAAATACGGGCATCAAGAGAAACTTGGCTATAACGCTCTCGTTGAACAAAACACTTCCAAACGTGCCGCCAAGCCTTCGCTGCCACAGCAGCAGCACAACAAAGTAGGCTACTATCATGCTCACAGCAGAGGCGAAGCACGACAACAACGCTTTCTTAAAGACGAGTTCAATGCCTGATGAAATCATGCACTCTCAATGCGGAATGATCGTTGGACTTCCTCGTTGGTCGGAACATGTCCCACCCGTATCCACTTCCTCAACATACGGATGGACCTTCAGGCAGAGATAGTCCGACGTACCCGAGCCATATTCTAACCAAGGTGTCTGGTCATGTATATACTGCTTGTGATTGAGATAGTCGTCACTTAGAGAATAGAGAGCTGGTTCAGTACATCTTGCCGCGCAATTCGTCGCCAGTCCGAACCTTAAGGAATAGCCTCCAGGGAGAGTTTCATAACTCTGGTACGCATAATACGTATTTGAATAGCCCCAATGCCAGTCAAAGTGCTTCAAAATGTCAATCATGAAGGCGCCTACGGCGGAGCAAAGAATTCGCGCCCGGGTGTCAGACGAAAAATCTTGTCCTAGCGTGGCCACGAAGCTGGTCGTGGTCTGATATGACATATAAGAAAACATGGTTGAACCAGACCCAGTAGACCATCCGCCAACCCCGCCGACGACATTGCTAATTGATGGCGTATGTACGGCGGGTTCTATAAAAGGCGATGTCAAGAGCAAACACATCTCCCGAACAGATCTGAGAGCAGTGCTCGGCATCGAGCCCTGGTGGGGATCTGCAGACTGTCGGTATGGACCTGGGCTGAGACTGCGAACAT
>QIBA01000163.1 GCA_003225175.1 Acidobacteriota bacterium | reverse complement strand
TTTTGCACAACTGTTGTCGCGCGGACACTCTTGTCCGCGCAAGCTTGGCCGGTGGTGAAGACTACGGTTACTTCGCCTGAAACGCGGGTGATGCAGGTTCGAATCCTGCCGCGGAGTTATGTCCGTGTAGTCGAAATGGGAAGACGCCTAATGTTCCGTTGTCGCATGTTCCCCGGCCTAAACAAATTGTGTGGCTCGGACATTCCTGTCCGAGCAAGATCCGGCGAATGCCGATTAGAAATGAAAGTATGCACGACTTCTTTAAAAATATTGTGACCGGCCAGAATCAGTTCGCCTCTGGTGGTCTGCTGCTCATGATCATCGGTGGGGTGAGCGTGTATCTGCGTGCGATACCACAAAATGTCTGGTACTGGCTCGTCCGCCAAACCACAATGATGATCACTGTGACAGACGACGATGCCGCATTCGCGTGGGTGAAAGAGTGGTTTCTCGAGCAGAAGTTCCTAAAACGAATTCGCTGTTTGGATCTCGATACCACCGTACGCAACGAAAAGATTGCGATGGTTCCTGCTCCGGGAATGCACTGGTTCTGGTATGGGGGCAGGCCCTTCCAGGTGTGGTTTTCGCGCATGGAGAGCACGCATGAACGCTCGACCAGACGCGTAGAGTCGCTGACATTCCGCACTATTGGAAGGAACCGCGGCTTGCTGCAAATATTGGTGAACGACGTCGTCAGTTGCCATACCCGCAGATTGGGCGTGCAGTCATATCTGTACACCTATAACGACGGATGGGATTACATCGAAGGCTATGCGCCTCGCTTGCTCGAGTCAGTTGTCCTGCAGCCCGGCGAGAAGGAGCACCTGATTGAAGATGTGAAAAACTTTCGGGCGTCGAAACAGCGTTATGCGCGATTGGGGATTCCGTATCATCGCGGGTATTTGCTGTACGGACCTCCGGGCGCGGGTAAGACCTCGCTGGTGTCGGCTCTGGCTGCGCACTTTGGGCTTTCGATCTATGTGATCAATCTCACAGATTTCACTGATCGCAGCCTGATGAGCTCTGTGAATCAGGTGCCGGCAAATTCGGTACTGCTGTTTGAGGACATCGATTGCGCGAAAAGCGGTAAGGCACGCGACACTCAGCCTTTGGGCGTTAACAATGGAGTGCAAACGCAAAATGAAAAAGCGAATGCCCCTGTGAATGGAGTCACGCTTTCCGGTCTGTTGAATGTGCTCGACGGATTCTACGCTCCGGCCAATGTGCTATTTGTGATGACGACGAACCACATCGAGGTCTTGGACGAAGCTCTTCTACGTCCTGGAAGAATTGATTACCGTCTGTACCTGGGTAAGGCGACTGATCGTCAGAAGATCGAACTGTATCGCCGGTTCTTTCCAGAGGCGTCGGAGTTCGAGGCTCGGGAATTTCTGGAGAGTTCGCGCTCGGCCGAAACCATGGCGGAGTTTCAGGGACTCTTGTTGGGACGTGATCAGCGGGGTAAGACTACGGATGCAGTGGCTGTCAGTCACGGAATTCTGGTATGAAAGTTTCGCCGGTGGCGAAGGCAAGGGATACTTCGCGGGTCGCAGGTTCGACTCCTGCCGTGGACGCGAGTCCACGTAGCTCAGTGGATAGAGCAGCCTCTTAGCCGCCCAATTCCCCGGCGAGTTTTCTGCAAGACGCACGACTAAATGCTCCAAGCTGACAGCTGATGGCTGACGGCTGAGAGCTGGAAAAGGAGAGCTACTATGGCCCGACTCAACACCCTCAACCTCAACTTTGCACCTCGCACACACGAGGGTGCCCTCGCACGTCACGTGTCTCCGGAGCTGCAACTGCGTCGCTCGGTGCTCGCGTGCCTGCTTTGGGAGAGCCAGTTTTACGAGGACGGAGTCGAGATCGCTGGCCGCATCGCCGAACTGGTGCCGAAGGTTGCAGCCGAGAAGGTCGCGGCCCTTGCGGTCGAGGCTCGCGAGCAGATGAAGCTGCGTCACGCGCCGCTTCTGCTTGTCCGTGAAATGGCACGTCACAACGCCCATCGCGCTCCAGTGTCGGAGACGCTCGCTCGCGTCATCCAGCGTGCCGACGAACTCGCCGAGTTCGTTGCTATTTACTGGAAGGACGGACGTGTGCCGCTCTCCGGGCAGGTGAAGAAGGGGCTCGCTGCTGCGTTCCCGAAGTTTGATGAGTATCAGCTCGCTAAGTACGATCGTGGCGGGCCCATCAAACTGCGTGACGTGCTCTTTCTTTGTCACGCCAAGCCGCGCGACGAAGCACAGGCCGGCCTGTGGAAGAAGTTGATCTGGGGACGCCTGAGCGTGCCCGACACCTGGGAGGTTGCACTCTCATCTGGCGCCGACAAGCGCGAGGCTTGGGAGCGCCTGCTTCGCGAGCAGAAGTTGGGAGCGCTCGCGCTACTCCGAAACCTGCGCAATATGCGCGAGGCCGGAGTGAACGAGTCGCTCGTGCTCTCTGCTCTCGGTTCCATGAGCACGGCGCGCGTGCTTCCGTTCCGCTTCCTGGCTGCGGCGCGTTACGCTCCGCAATGGGAGGAAGCGCTCGAGCAGGCGATGTTGAAGTCGGTAGCGAAGCAGGAGAAGCTGCCGGGAAAGACCATCGTGCTGGTGGACGTTTCCGGTTCGATGACTGCGCCGCTGTCTCGCCGTTCCGAGATGCAACGCACCGACGCAGCTTACGGACTGGCGGTGCTTCTCCGCGAGATTGGAGAGAAGGTTGCAGTGTTCTCCTTCTCGAATGATCTGGTCGAGGTGCCGGCCCGTCGTGGATTCGCTCTGCGCGATGCAATTGATCGCTCGCAGCAGCACGGGGCAACTTATCTCGGCAAGGCGGTCGAAAAGCTGAATCAGAATGAGAACTACGATCGTCTGATCGTGATCACTGACGAGCAGGCACATGACACTGTTCCTGCGCCCGATGGTTCGCGTGGA
>QIBA01000162.1 GCA_003225175.1 Acidobacteriota bacterium | reverse complement strand
TTTATTGGCACCAAAAAGTAGCTGAAATTGGTCATGGAAATGCAACATATAATCTTGCAGTGGCATATTACAATGGTGAAGGAACAGAAAAGAATTTAGAAAAAGCCTTTTATTGGTATCATAAAGCAGCAGAAAATAATAATAAATATGCAATGTATAATCTTGCATTGTCATATTACAATGGTAAAGGAACAGAAAAGAATTTAGAAGAAGCATTTTATTGGTTTCAAAAAGCAGCAGAAGAGAATCAAATTAATGCACAGTATAATCTTGCAGTGGCATATTACAATGGTAAAGGAACAGTAAAGAATTTAGAAAAAGCCTTCTATTGGTTTCAAAAATCAGCAGAAAATGGTCATACTGATGCACAATATGAACTTGCAGTATTATATCACAATGGTGAAGGAACAGAAAGGAATCTAGAAAAAGCCTTTTATTGGTATTGTAAAGCAGCAGAAGAAAATCATATTAATGCATAGTATAATCTTGCAGTGGCATATTACAATGGCAAAGGAACAGAAAAGAATCTAGAAAAAGCCTTTTATTGGTTTCAAAAAGCAGCAGAAGAGAATCATATTAATTCTCAATATAATCTTGCATTACTATATAGCAATAGTAAAGAAACAGAAAAGAATTTAGAAAAAGCTTTTTATTGGTATCAAAAAGCAGCAGAAAGTGGTAATAAAAATGCAATGCATAATCTTGCAGCATTATATTATATTGGTAAAGGAACAGAAAAGAATTTAGAAAAAACTTTTTATTGGTTTCAAAAAGCAGCAGAAAAGAATCATATTAATGCACAATATAATGTTGCATTACTATATAGCAATGGTGAAGGAACAGAAAAGAACTTAGAAAAAGCCTTTTATTGGTATCAAAAATCAGCAGAAAATGGTAATGATGATGCAATGTATAAACTTTCACTATCATATTACAATGGTGAAGAAACAGAAAAGAATTTTAAAAAAGCCTTTTATTGGTATCAAAAGGCTGCAGAAAATGGAAATAATAATGCAATGAATAGATTGGCTATGTGTTATTGCGATGGTGAAGGAACAGAAAAGAATTTAAAAAAAGCCTTTTATTGGATTCAAAAATCAGCAGAAAATGGAAATAATATTGGAATGAATAGCTTAGGCATGTGTTATTACAATGGTGAAGGAACAGAAAAGAATTTAGAAGAAGCCTTTTATTGGATTCAAAAGTCAGCAGAAAGTGATAATGAATATGCAATGAATGTACTGGCATCTTTTTATAAAAATGGTGAAGGAACAGAAAAGAATTTAGAAAAAGCCTTTTATTGGTATCAAAAAGCAGCTGAAAATGGTTATGAAAATGCAATATTTAATCTTGCAGCAGAATATCACATTGGTAAAGAAACAGTAAAGAATTTAGAAAAAGCCTTTTATTGGTATCAAAAATCAGCAGAAAGTGGTAATGAATATGCAATGTATGTACTTGCAACTTTTTATAAAAATGGCGAAGGAACAGAAAAAAATTTAGAAAAAGCCTTTTATTGGTTTCAAAAATCAGCAGAAAATGGTCATACTGATGCACAATATAATCTTGCAGTGTCATATTACAATGGTGATGGAAAAGAACAGAATTTAGAAAAAGCCTTTTATTGGCACCAAAAAGCAGCTGAAATTGGTCATGAAAATGCAATATATAATCTTGCAGCAGCATATTACATTGGTGAAGGAACAGAAAAGAATTTAGAAAAAGCCTTTTATTGGTATAAAAAAGCAGCTGAAAGTGGTTTTGAACTTGCATTGTATAATATTGCATCATTATATCACAATGGTGAAGGAACAGAAAAGAATTTAGAAAAAGCCTTTTATTGGTATCAAAAATCAGCAGAATGTGGTGATGAGTATGCAATGTATATACTTGCATCTTTTTATAAAAATGGTGAGGAAGCAGAAAAGAATTTAGAAAAAGCCTTTTATTGGTTTCAAAAATCAGCAGAAAATGGTCATGCTAATGCACAATATAATCTTGCAGTATTATATTATAATGGTGAAGGGACAGGAAAGAATATAGAAAAAGCCTTTTATTGGTTTCAAAAAGCAGCTAAAAATGGGAATAATAATGCAATAAATAGTTTAGTTGAAATTTATAAAAGTGGTAATGGAACAGAAAAGGATTTAGAAAAAGCTTTTTATTGGTATTTAAAAGCAACTGAAAATGGGAAAATTAATGAGTTATATAATAAGTGTGAAGAATGTAAGCAACCATATACTGATTATCAATGGTGTCAACAATGTAATTCTAAGCGATTCCAACAAGATTTTTTAAAATGGACTAGTAGAAATGAATTTATTGATAAATTTATTCAAGAAGCACAGTTAGGTGCTAAAAATATCATTGAAGTTTTAGAATGGATACCTTATAACAGATTGAAAAATATCAATTATTATGATAAAGGAGGATTTAGTGAGATTAATAAGGCCATCTGGTTAGATGGACCTATTGATAGTTGGAATTTTGATGAACAAAAATGGAATAGGTGGACTTTTCAAAAAGGCTATGAAGTCATTCTTAAAAATCTTAATGATTCTTCAGACTTAAATGATGAATTTTTAGATGAATGGAAGTACAATTATAATTGTCAGAAAAAATCATTTTCAAAATTTGTTCGATTCTTTGGAATTACTCAAGATCCAAATAGTTTAAATTATATTGTAGTAATGAGTTATGTAAAAGAAGGCAGTTTGAGGAAATGCTTGTCTAATATAGTTAAACTTAATTGGCATGACAAATTACAGTTATTGAAAAAAATAATTTTGGGGCTTAAAATAAT
>QIBA01000161.1 GCA_003225175.1 Acidobacteriota bacterium | reverse complement strand
ATCTTCCACCAGCGCCTTCACATCATCGGCGGACATGCGCTCCGGATCTTTGCGTCCGAAAAATGGCGAAACCTTCCATCCCTCCTTGCCGTCATACGCCTCAATCTGCGTCATCCCCTGAAGCGAACCTTCGGTACGCACTTCATCCGGGCGCTTTTTTGTTTGGAGATAGCCAAGCTCGATCTGGCCCTGCACGGGAAGCAGCAGCTTACCAGTTGAGCGCAGCGTTTGGAGGTTGTTCAACGCGGTCGCGCCGCCCTTGGCCTCGATGTTCTTGGCAACAAGTTCGTCGACGGTCGGCTGATTTATTTCTTGCGCGAAAATTGCCGGAATGCTGAGCGAGGCAATGATGAGAAAAATTACGAAACGCAAATGCATAATAGGTTTGGAGTTCGATATGAGACAGTGAAGTGCCACCGATATTCAAACGAAGTAGAAACGCAAACGCTTCCCCAGGCACAAATCGCTTTTGGAGCCAATCGAAGATGGAATTTTCGTGTCGAGAATTGCCAAAGCCGATTAAAATCCAGCCGGAAGTAATTTGTGTTAGGTGGGTTCCATTAAAAGAGCACAAACTCGATCGGCGCCTGAAGCAATGGCCAATTCGCGGCATTCTGGTCGTAGGAAAAAGCCCGCCAAATCTGCCAAAGCAAAAGCCGATGCTCGTTCGTACGCATGCGTGTTACCAGGCCCATGGCAGTTGAATAGCGCGATCGTTCTCATGTGCGTTCTGGGAACCGCTGTTTTATATGCGGGCGATCTTCATCTCGGTTTTTTCCGAATCGACGATCTGCAGTACGTCCTCGACAACGCGTGGATCCAGGGCGCCACGTGGGAACACATCAGGCAGATTTTATCCACTTCCTACTACCTCAACTATTCGCCTCTGCATCTCTTCTCGTACATGCTCGATCACGCCATCGCAGGCCTGAACGCCTCGGCGTTTCATCTATCGAGCAATCTCTGGGCGGGCACCGTTGCCGGTTTTGTGTACCTCGTCGCACTGGCACTGACACAACATCGCCTAACTGCCATTGCTGCTGCCATGCTGTTTGTTGTTCATCCCATGCACGTGGAAGCCGTGGTCTGGATTTCAAGCCGGAAAGATTTGGTTGCTGCGGCATTTGTACTTCCTGGTTTTCTAGCATATCTAAAATATAGACAGCGCGGCGCAGTCGTTTGGTACCTCGCTTCGCTGCTGCTGTTTCTCTTAGCATTGTTAGGAAAGCTCTCCGTTGTCGCGTTCCCGGCCGTGTTACTCAGCTTTGATCTATTAGTTGAAAAGCGGGGGTTGAGCCGATCGATAGTCGACAAAATCCCGTTCGTGCTCCTCGCGACGCTCGCAGTAGTGGCCGTTCAGCATGCGCAACCAGGAACAGGAGCCGAGCCTGATATGAGCATGCGCGCAGCATCGTTTCTTCAAGGCATCTGGCTACTCAGTGGACTTGGAAATTATGTGCTCTACCGCGTCCCACCTGGCAACGGAACAGCGTTGGCTCAATTTGCAGGAGCAGTCTTTCTCGTTGCCGTGTTTATGTTCCCCTTGCTGCTGCGCAAACGTTATCCCGTGGTCACTCTTTTGATTTACTGGGTCCTCTTTACGTATCTGCCAACTCAGGTGCTGCCGTTCTCGTATCCGGTCACGGACCGCTATCTGTTTTTGCCATCGATAGGAGCCGTCATTCTGATTGCATGGCTGGTGTTCAGGGCCACAGATTATTTGCCAAAATGGAACGTCGCTGCCGCGACGGCAGTCGTCGCGGTGGTCAGTTTGGTATGGTTCAAGAAAACCGTCGATTATTTGGCCGAGTGGCAGGACCCGCGGTCCATTTGGTACGCTGCTGCGCGGAAGACGAATGACTTCCATGTGTTCTACGAGCTTGGCTGGGAATACCTGGACAAATCGGCCAGACTGGGAACAAGGCTCAGGAATTCTCCACTTCCGGCAGAGCAATCAAAACAGCTCGCTTCACTCGTTTGGAGAGACGATGCACGGCTTCCGCAGTTGCTGTCTGAACTGTCAGCCGGCCAGCATACTGGACCGGCCGAAAACGCGTTTAAGGGACATTTGCAGAGCAAAGCATCGGAGAATTTCGACCGCGCGCTCGCGACAAAGGGTTCGCATCTCATGCCTGATCTCTTTCTTAGCCGCGGCGTGTTGTTACTTGATAAGGGCGATATGCAGTCAGCAAAAAAGGAATTTCTAGCGGAGCTGGATGAGGTGTCGCAGTTACCATCGCCTGAAGCGCGACAGGAAGCGTTGATTGCGTGTTACTATAATCTGGCCGTAGCGGAAGACGGCCTCGGCAACCCAAAAGAGGCGTTGTCCTGGATCAGGCTTGCCGAACAAGAACAGAATCAACTCGGCAGAACCGTTATTCCCGGACTCAGTGACGACCGGCAAAAACTCGAATCAACGATGACAACCCGCGACCACGAATAAGCAATCCTCTGATAGACAAATTACTCGTGCCGCAAAGCAACCATGGGATCGATTTTCATTGCGCGGCGGGCGGGAAGATAACAGGCGAGCAGCGCAACACCGACGAAAAGCGCAGCGACGCCGCCGAAGCTGAGCGGGTCGGTCGGCTTCACCCCGTAAAGCAAAC
>QIBA01000160.1 GCA_003225175.1 Acidobacteriota bacterium | reverse complement strand
GTTGGTGTTGCAGTGATCGAAACAGTAGCTCCACTGTTCTTCCATCCACTGCTTGGACTCACAGTGCCGCCCGTTGTCCGACCCATCGTCAAGTAGTACTGGGTCGTGAATGTAGCGATATAAGTCATATTCGTAATCGCAGTTATGGCGTGAGATATAGTTTGGCAATCGGTCCAATTTGCCCACACGTACTGAACGCCGGCGCCACGGTTTTGCGGGGAAGTTGTGGCAATCGTATGACTCGAACCGGAGGACCAGGAAAACGTCTGCGTCGACGTATAAGCCACCCCGTCAACCATGAACACAAGACCGACTGGAGTTGTTTGAACAGTCACCTGGACCGTAGGTGTTGGTGTAGGTATAGGTGTCGGCGTAATGGTCGGTGTCGCTGTTGCCGGGCACGGTGTCGGTACCGGTATCGCAAGCATGTCGGTACGCCGTGGAGTGATGCCTCCTGGTTGGCCCGCATAGGTACCACTGCCGACTATAAACTTCTGCAAGTCAGCATTCTCGAAGTCTACCTTGTATATCTCCATACCACGTATCTTTAGATCAAGCGCGACATGCAGTGTTGCATCGACGTCATCAGGTGAGCTTGCGGGGTTTAAGGTTTCGCCATGCGTCGGGTTAGTCATCCAGTGCAAAAACAGTTCGTTGGCGGGAAGATAGTTCCACCTACTCGTACAACTCTGAAGCGGAGCAACCGAATAGGCAAAGTGGCAATTATAGGTGTTCGCTGCATAGTCGCTGACCTCCCTCATCGATGTAGCCGGATCTTCAGCCGCATTCACTGGGTTGAATGGCGGAACCGGCAATCCCATCACAGTCGTGCTGGTGAAGGCGCTCATGTAAAAGTCGATGATTTGCTTCGATGATGATTTCCAGGCATTTACCTTCTCTATTGTGTTGCCGAGTGCTGCAGTATCCTGCAGTCCGTTTGCAACGTCCCACTCGTCGTGATTACCGATGCCGCCAATTATAACGTAAGATACGGCGGGGTTGTGATCGTAGCGTGCACCAAAATCGGTGATGAATTGCTGCCACCGGGTCATGAACATCGAGTCACCCGGAACCGGAATCTTGGCTCCAACTGGGATCTGATCCACTACGACAGTGTCTACTAATGTGTAGGACTGCACGTTGTAAGGAGGAGCATAGAGCCATTCGGGGCAATGTATGCCAGCATTAATGTGAATTCCGCATGTCTTGTTATTCGTAGCCGCGAACACAACTGCATCGTCTAGGTACTGCCAATTGTAGTTATTTGGCGTTACTTCGATGTCCGACCATCTTACGTCCCAGCGCACGCCATCGCAGTTTGTGTTTTTTATGCTGGGCCCCGCTGCGCTGGCGGCTTGGTTGGACGATGACAGATGGCCTTTCGAGAAGATATACATGCCTTGCGGCGCTGGCTTGAAAGGTAATTGTCCCTGTGCAGTCGGCGAAAGTGCAAAGGATGCGAGTGCAAACGCCGGGAATACCATCAACAAGCGTCGCGCCCATGCAACGTTTCGAATCTCTACCCAGAACAGCTGGCTCAAAACGATTGTTTTTTGTACATACCGAGCGTCTTTCTTGCCTCGACGAATATTCGTTTAACTGCTAATCTGGATTTGGGTCACACGGAATTGAAAAATTCTCCGTAGAAATTGGATTCATGGGAAGGGTTGCGCGTAAACAACATTTCAGCAGAAGGTAGTGGCCTGTGGCTCTGCACATTTTGTGAAAAGCTATGCAGTTTTTGCTGATCGGAGTTGCCTCTCTACCTTGTGTGAACGAGCCCTTTCGTTCACGGTTTCCTGCGGGAAGACGGTCAGGTGGAGCTCTTGGTGGAGACGCCCAACGGACTTAGCGCCGATGGGAGTTTGGCAGACAGCCACAGAAAGTGTCAACAGTATTTTCAGGAAATTCGAAAAATTACGTAGAGCGGACTTCCTTACCTTATCCCTATCGGAGCCGAAGAACACAGCTTTGACGTGACTGCTGGCGAATCGCGGTTTCGAGTTCAAGAAACCCGTTTAGCTTTTGATCGGAGCGCACAAATAAAGCGCCCGGCGTCCTCACGCTCTGTGGCGGCAACCCAAAATTGCCGCCCGGTTTGTGATCCGTGCTTGAGATACAGCCTGAATTCCAACCGGCTTTCTTGAGATTGTTAGTACTCAATCGTGAGCTTTGATCGGTCCTTCAATAATCTCAGGTTTTTGAATTACGAATTTAGATAAATGCTCTTGTATGTAGTCCGCAGCTAAACGCACCGACTCATCAGTCAAGCGCGAATCGCCGATTCCAGTTCCGCAAACGCAATCAGCGTTTCGTCGGCTTACACAACGAGTTGTTCGACCCTATCGAAGGAGTGACAGCAGTGTTATTTTTCGCGGGCTGCGCACATAACAAACGGTGTCTACACTGTCAATA
>QIBA01000159.1 GCA_003225175.1 Acidobacteriota bacterium | reverse complement strand
GAAATACTTCTTCCCGTCCGGAGAAAAAACGATGGCGGAGTAAGCTTTCATTTGCGGCAGATCGCCGGGTTTTATTTTCATCAACACGTCATCATCCGCGCTCCAGCCTTTGAGACTGTTCGGCAGCGTTTCCTCATTCACCGGCCAGAGAGAGCGGCCTTTTTCATCCGCGCCAAGCTTGTCCAGGTCCGTTGCGCGACGCGACTCTACATATTTCTTCGCCGCACTCTCATCCGGAATCTCTGCCGCCGGCAGTTCGATAAAGGCGAAGAAATGGCCGGTGTTCCCGCTGGTGGGTCGCAGGTACAGCGCACCTTCCGATTCAGACTTTGCTGCCCAGCCATCCGGCACCTCAATTTTGAAGACCGGTTGCTCGTCCGGAAAATTAACCGTTTCCGCCCGCAACGGCGCGTTCGCGACCAAGATCGCGATGAGCACGCCGGCAAAACCGAAAGCCGATTTTCTCATGCCGCTATCATGGGGAAATCGCCCGCCGCTTGTCGAGCACTTCATCCCGAATCTCTTAATTCTTACTTTCCCCCCACGGCAGGTTCGCCGGCGCTCGCGGCCAGCAGCGCAAGAGAGCGGGAAGCTCATCGCGAGCAAACCAACCGAGTTCCCTGATTTCCGCCGCATCGGCCACTTGTGCCTAGGCGTCGCTCGGTTCACCGCGCATCCAAACAGTCAGGTAATGCTTGCCGGCGTCAGCCAGGACGTCGTTTGTGATCGCGACGAATTCGACGTTCGAGACGGTGATGCCGGTCTCCTCGAGTGTTTCGCGTGCTGCGCAAACTTCAGGCGACTCGCCAAGCGGCTCGCCCGTGTACACCTGAACAGCAGGGGCCGACACGCCGGCGGCCACCAATGTGCAGGCGACGACCACACGAAACATTATGGCGGAGGGATGCATCTAACGAGAACAAGATGAGCGACGGCGGACGAGGGCGCGCATCGCTCGGGGTGGAAGGATCGAAGTCATCTCAAATGTGAACGCAGAGCGGTCCCCCGTTCGCTCCATCGCATGGTTAGACTGTGCGTCATACTCGCAAAGTGCGTGGCATGACGAAACATAAAACGAGCAAGTTCACAACGGCCAATGTGATGCCGAACCCGATCTGGCAAGCGGCGACCTCGTGTAAATCCCCAATGGCTCTGTCGGCAGATTCGATGGCTGAGATAGCATGCAAAGCGCGAGGACGTAGATCCTCCAACGAAGAAGATGCTTCGATCTTGCTTCGCATGGCTGGGAAGTCCGGGGGGTGGAGATGGCCGATGACAAAGGCGCAAATAGCGAGCGCCGTGATGTAAAGAACATTGAGCGCAATGACGATGTAGAGGACGGTGCGCTTCGTCATAGGTCTAACGAGAAAGAGATGCGCCACGGCAGGGTGTCGTGACAAACACGCTGAACTTATTTCGCCATGGGCCGATGGCTTCATCGAATTGGTTCGATCGGGAGTGTTGAATCCCGCTCAATGCTTGCATGGACCTCCATGATCATTCTCGCCGGCCGCGTCGACGAACCAGGCCGACAATGTGCCAGTCGGATGATGAAGAGTGATAAGCCACTCGCGAGTGGCCTCCTCCCAACTAGCCGAAACAACGCGTTTCTTGCCGTATTCGGGTCGAGGAGCCGTGGTGCTCTAAGCTGCTCAATCCTCGCTGCAATGCGCTTGCTGGAGTAAGTGACAGAGCCAACGCTTTCGTCTGAAACGTCAAATCCTAGGCACAGCCCCCGATGCCGATCGGCGTAATGACTCCATTGGACAGGGTTGTGCCAATCTCGGCTGAAACACAGCAAACCTCGGGTCCGAGAAAGCTCATCCTTCATCTTTCGGAACGCGCGACGAACAGCAGAATCGGTTAGGGAGACCGCAAAAAGCTCGAATGGATCGTTGAGGTCCTTCAGTGTAGCAATCTTGAGGCGTTTCTTAACGAGGTCGTCCATGCCGAATTGTTCGTTGACGAAGTGATAGGCGCGCATGTGAAGGCCTAACGAGACGGAGCTGAGCGACCGCTGGCGAGAGCGAGCGCGGTCGCGAGCGAAAATGTTTTAATCATTGGAAATGTGAACGCCCGCCGGGCGGCGGTTCGCTCCAGCGTCTTGTTGGGCCTTATTCCTCATTGCGCGTCTGGCCAGCCGAAGTACAAAGACATCGCACGCCGAAAACACTGCGCATGAAAGCCA
>QIBA01000158.1 GCA_003225175.1 Acidobacteriota bacterium | reverse complement strand
GTCATTCCACGGTTTCGATGTGAAGCGCGGTCGTGAAGATGCGAATTGCACTGCGGTCTTTGCAGGTGTGGGCAGGGATTAGCATGGGATTCCTTGTCGCAAGCTAACAGGAATCACAACCCATGATGGCAGGCCCGTCCCTATGCTATGTTTGGCTATCGAAAACTTCAGAACTTATGCCCAATCGGCGTCTGCCTTTCGGGAACGTTGGCCGGTTGATACGCACTGTCCGGGCGAGCTGGCGCGATGTTATGCGCGCACGTTAAGGACAACACGTCGGACAGGCGGGACATGGACAAACACAGTCGCACTCCAAAGCACAGCACAGGTCACATCCTGGGCTTGCAGTCGGTGTCGGTGTAGGGGTTGGTTTCCGTGTCGGTGTGGGGGTTGGTGTCTGTGTTGGGGTTGCAGTCGGTGTCGGTGTGGGGGTTGGTGTCGGTTGTACTATGGAGTCTATGGAGTCTATGGAGTGCTGATAGGACGAAGTCGTCGAAGGCCAGTACATTTGATGTTAGCTCCGCTGCCGCAGCCGCGTAGGCCGCTGAATCCATTGTCGCTACTGCCTCGACGAGATCCGCTATGCCGCCACCATATATATAGTTTCCGACCTGTAGTACACTGATTCCGAGGCTTACACCGTTGTAAAGTTGACCGTAATTTTGACCCATCGCTGCCTGGGCAAGATCTAAAACAGTGTAAAAATGCCCACGGTGGCGAGGGCCACGGCCAGAGGGCCTCAATACCGAGCGCCGCGACGGCCATAAGGTTGATCTGTGCTTTGGCTACCAACAAAAGTGCTGAACCGATAGAGGCGGGTGCTGATGTGTTCGCGTCCCCATTCCGGCGATCGAATTGAGCGAAGAGAGATCGGCGCCCAAGGCAAAGAAATCTGCTGAAACCGTATCTGTGCGAGGAGGCAAAAGGAGAGTGCCAACAGCGTCTCTCACCTGCCAGGTGACTCTTCGAGTCGCAGGATCTGCGCTAAGAAACTCGATATTGAGATTTGTGCCGAGAGCGAGCCGCTTTGGATAACCGATGACAAAGAGCAACTGAGTGCCAGTTCCCAAGTCAACTAAATGCAGCCCAGCATTGTGTCTAACTGTGCCATCGGGGGTTCTTCTCCACCAATTCTGTGGCCACGTAGCGGCCCGCCGCATCCGCGAGGACCGTTCCGAAGAATCCGGGTTGATCAGTCAGATCCCATGAATAGGCTGCAACGGTGGGAATGGAGAGATCGTACATTTCCACTAAAGCGGCCCCACTGGTGTTGCTTACGCCGCGCACAATCGCGGTGTAGGTAGGCTGTCGGTTGAGTTGGCGCAGGGCTCGAGTCGATCTGGATCAATAAAAGTGTTTATGAAGTCACCGCAACGCGACGGCGACGGTGGGTACTTCTACGGAGCCTTGCCGTCGGCTTCTCAAGGAGGGAAACTGACCGGGCGCGCCTCCTGCGGACCGCTAAACAGCCACTCAATTCTGCAGTCGCCTTACTTCAGGCGATCGCAATCGTAAGAGATACTTGGGCGTTGCCGTTTCAAGACATCGAGTGTTTCCACCAGGCGTGCCTCGTAAGAATCACACATGGGAGACTCGCCATTTGGCTGGACCCACTCGGGATGTTGGATCCGCAGATCGTCGTGAATCCGTTTCCGGAGGTCTGCGTACGTATAAAGTTGGTGAAGCATAACCACTGATTGTTTGGTTATCTGGGTGCCGCGGCCATCGCGTGAGCGACTAAAATGATTGGCCAGACGGCGACGAACACAATCATCCCGAATGCAATCAGCTCGGATAAGTATCCGGGCTGTGTCCTGTAAGCATATCGATCACTGAAGAAACGAGAGACGCGAACGAGCATCGAGTTTGTAGTTTCCATGTTCATGTCACGAATAGACAACGCTGCGAACGTCCGCGTTTGAACGCAAAGGTAACGTTGCTGTTACTTTGTGCGCGGGCGGCGAGGAGGCGTCGCATCCGCGGCTGACTCGCCGTAGTAGTACGCGCCGCCATAGTAAGCGTCCCATGGATAGTACGGATAATAATCCGGCACGTAGTACGTGTTGAAGCGCGCCTCGGGGGAGCGAATCCCATTGTTGGCGTAGTAAATATCGGCGCAGCTGCCAAGCAGAAGTGCAAAAGCCACGGCGGCGATCAGCGAAAAGATCTTTGCGACGTGCCGACTTTGTTTCTGTTTAGCTGTCACGCGTTGGAGGCGCTCATTTGACGAGACACCTCACCC
>QIBA01000157.1 GCA_003225175.1 Acidobacteriota bacterium | reverse complement strand
GCGTAATTAAATGTCGGCAAACCCATCACAAACTATGAACTTTGATATAACCACTATCCTCGCCGTTATCGCGATCGTCTTCGTGCTTATCTCCTACATCGCCGCTGCGCCGCTCGTGCCCATCGCAGTAATTCTTCTTGCGCTGGCGATCATATTCAGAGGACGTGGACGCGACTTGCGTCCTTAAGGCCTCAATAAATCCAAAGCATTCGGCGTAAACAAAACTTCGGCTGATAGCGCAAAAAAATGACGCAGTAGCCAGTCTCAGCTCGGTGGTGGGGGCCCGCACCGGGTATCCGAATTTCTAAACCTAGAAGCCCACCGAATACGCTGTTCTTATGACCGCAATTTTTTTCGCCTTCGCTTGCGATGTCCGTCCGCTACCGCTTAAAAGTTACAGCGCTGTAACTTTTGTCCGGGGAAATATTGACCTCCGGGCGTGAATACGTTCAGTTGAACACGCTGCGCTCACGGCAGCTTCACCATGCTCTAGAGAAGCTTAGCAAGGCGATTCGTGAAGTGGAAGCGGTCGTCGAAACCATGCGCGCTGAGCACGACCCACTGGCGTCACACATCTTCATTTCACGCCGCCACTATCGGAACGCCAAGGATACAAAAGGCGGAAAGCGTCGCGAGATAAACGCTCGATTGAGTTTCAACACAGCGTGCGAATTGGGCTTTCGCGGGAGTTTGGATGAATGGGAGCGGTTGATGGGTGCAGTTGCGCGTAGGTAGCGACGGATAGCTACCGGGCTGCTGAGACGATTCCACGCGCACGCGATGAACCGGTTAACGCCATTGCATTTTGCTCCAGGCCAGCTTATCTGTTCGATTGAACATAATCCAGCCAAATAACGGCCAGGCACCATCAACAACGCAGGATGCGCGGCCGCGGTACACTGGCGAGCGTCTGTTGCGTGAACGACCCAAAATCTATCGCCAACTAGTTCGGTTATTCCGTGAGGGATGGTCAGCAAACAAAATTTACAAATGGTGTCACGTCACCAGAGAAACGGTCCGGGCTGTCGAACGGCGCGAAGCCGTGGAGATAAGCAATACCTCGGATGCGCCGCCCGTTACAGGTGCTGTGGCTTTTTCTTAGTCTTGGCCGGATCGACTGTGTCGGTGTCCTGCACCGGTGTGTGCTGCCCCGGTGTCGTCCCTTTGATGTGATGCGATGGCGTGTTATCGAGGAACTTCGGCAAGTTATGTGCGCGTACCTGCGTGAATGCCTCAAAGCCGGATGCGAGCTTGATCAGCGCGGGCTCACTGAAAGCAGTGCCGAGAAAGCTGATGCCCATAGGGGTACCAAGCACCATCGTGGCCGGCACTTGAATGATAGGATAGCCAGGTGCAGCAGCCAGGCCTGAGCTGGCGAAGTAGAATCTGCCGGTATCGCTATAAAGTAGGTCGGTCTCCCACGCTGGATTGTCAGTAAAGGAAACAACCGCATCGAGGCTGAATCGTCTAAGTGCCTCGTCGATGCCGTTGACGCCAGCGTCGTGGTCGATTTGCAGCGCCTCATTGTACGTCACCCCATTGAACAGTGGCTGCGGAGTATTGGGCCCTTGGGCCAGCGCGGCACAAAGAACGAAGATGTCCTGATTGAAAA
>QIBA01000156.1 GCA_003225175.1 Acidobacteriota bacterium | reverse complement strand
TAGATACATTGAGTGCATGGAGTTTTTCCTTGCGCCTTATCCCATCAATTGCACGCCCAACGAGGGCGACCCGAGCAAGGCGCCTGATATTACCATCAACTCGTGGGGTTGTCCTGCTTCGGAAGGTTGTTCAGCTAACACATTGCAAGCCGCTGTTGAAGCTCAAGGTGCTGCTGGCATCCAAATGGTAGTTGCAGCAGGTAACTCAGGCTCGGCTTGTTCGACAGTGTCGGATCCGCCAGCTATTTACGCGGCATCTTATACAGTTGGCGCACTGACCACAGGTACTGATACAATCGCTTCCTTTAGCAGCCGCGGACCGGTGACAGTTGATGGAAGTAACCGCATCAAACCCGACATCACTGCCCCGGGAACTAACACGCGATCGGCTACTAACGCCGGCGATAATCTATATACCACTGCCAGCGGCACGTCCATGGCTACTCCGCACATTGCTGGTGCCATGGCATTGCTGTGGTGCGCTCTTCCAAGCTTGCAGCATCAGATTACCGACAGTCGCGAAGCTTTGAATAACTCGGCTGTATTTATTTCTTCGACGCAGTGCGGCACTGCTGGGCCGCCAAACAACGTGTATGGCTGGGGTCGCGTTGATATCGCGGCAGCTGTAGGCACGCCATCACCAACCGCAACCCCGAGTCCTAGACCAACAGCAACGGGTACGCCTTCAGCGTGCGGCCCGACGGCATCACCGACGCCGACGGCAACTGCGACGGGGACAGCTACAGCTACAGCTACGCCAACAGCTACAGCTACGGCTACATCAACGCCAAGACCGACGCCCACGCCGAGGTTTGCGCCAACTCCGAGGCCTCGTCCCACGCCGCCGCCCAGACCGTAGTCGTCTTCGCTAAAGCAAATATTGTCGCGACGGGTGATGAGCGATCGGTCCTGACCGACGTCGCATCGCTGCGCGTGCATGCTGCCCGTCGTGCTGCGCAGTCGTCTCACGACGCCCGGTCTCGCTAACGGGGCACTCGCAGGAAATGAGGCGAAATAATATTGACACGTTCGTGCGGATTCAGGTACAAGGGCGTTCCACCATTGCAACTTCGGGAAAAATAACCACACCGGGAGACATCGACGACGGCTTCGCCTTCGAGCGTGTCGGCGAAAGCACCACCTAGCCCACACTTCATCCAATGAAAAAGAAATCCACTTCCCAATCGGCATTCTTCAAACTTCGTCTCGTGCTCGGTGTCCTGCTGTCCTTTGCGGGAATCACACTCGTCCTGCTGGCGCAGCCGCGAACGCCCTCTGCGCAACCAGGCAATTCACATCCGATTGTGCAGGCCCAATTTCGCGGCGTGCTGCCGGTGGTGAAGTTCGATGTATCGCCGCCTTTGCGCGACATGAAAGCGGTGCCTGTAACAGAGTGTCCGCTACGCGAGGACGAAGACCGCGAAATCCTGGCGCACCTGCCGCCCTTTAGCCCAGTCGTGCCCGACCCGGTTGTGCAACGGGTGCTCGGGAAAATTGGAATACCGGGACCGATTGTGAGCTTCGATGGGAACAGCAACATGTGCGGCTGTGTTCCGCCCGATCCGAATGGGGCGGTCGGTCCTAATCATCTTATGGAAACGTCGAACGTGCATTTTCAAATCTTCGACAAGAACGGGACATCACTTTTCGGTCCGGTG
>QIBA01000155.1 GCA_003225175.1 Acidobacteriota bacterium | reverse complement strand
GGACAAGGCAGGCATTTACATCCTGACGGGCAGCGATCCTCTCACAAACACTCCTCGCGCATACATCGGTGAGGCAGAGGTCATTCGGGACCGACTCAAGCAACATAAAACAAAAGAGTTTTGGGTTTCTGCCATCGTCTTCGTCAGCAAGGACGAGAACCTCACGAAGGCCCATGTCCGATACCTTGAAAGCCGACTCCTCGCGGAAGCTGGCCAGATCGACCGCTTCACCTTAGAACAGAATCAGGCTGGCGGGTCACGGCTCCCAGAGTCTGACCGCGAGGACATGGAGGTGTTTCTTTCTCGAATTCGGCAGCTGCTGCCCGTTCTCGGCTCGGACCTTCTCATCCCCGTCGCCCAACCCGCCGCGAAATCCCAATCGGGCGGGCTCCTATTCTGCCGCCGGAAAGGTGCCGAGGGTCGCGGTCATCGCACTCCCGACGGTTTCGTCGTGCTCAAGGTTCTACTGCCGTCTTGCAGGAGCGTGAATCAGCGAAGAGTTGGCCCGCGACTATTGCTACGCGAAAGCAGTTGATCGCTGACGGCACGCTTATTGAGAAAGATGGATTTTACGAATTCACGAGAGACGTCCAATTTTCTAGTCCCAGCGCAGCGGCAGCAGCGATTGAGGGCGGCAGTGCCAATGGGTTGATAGAGTGGAAGACGAAGGATGGAGTAACTCTTAAACAACTCGACGAACAGGCCTAACCCAACGATGCAGCTGACACCGGACCGTCGTACTATCCACTTTTCGAATGACTACAACACTTAACCCTGCAGCGACGCGCGCTCTCGCCCCGCGCAGCTGATCTTGTTCTCGTTAGACCTTCTATGAAAAAAATAAACGACAAACTCGCAGCGGCGCTCGCAAGCGCAAAGCGCGACATTCCAAGTCTAGAGCGCATAATGCAGTTAGCTGTGCTTGAGGACGCCTCCGACGCGAGCGGCGCGCTTGGCGACGGCTGCGTGCTGCTCGCCATTGCAAGCATCGACAACGACAACGACGGGGACGGCTTTCGTTACCTCCTCGGCCTGCCCCGCGGCACGGATGTAACTGGATACCTGAGCAACTTCTTCGAGAAGGATTAGCCGGTGCCGTAATGCCGTGGCTTCCCTACACGCCTGTAGCCGCAGCACTTCTTCCCTGAACGTGACGTTTGCACGCATACCATTAACAGCTTGCCGATTACACGAGCAGCATCGCGAAGCTGTAACCAAGCGCAATCGCTAGAGTGGTCTAGCCCCTGATTGCCATAACAGATAAGCTTGTCTGTTCAGTCAGCGTCCCGTTCGCGGCCTCATCTTTTGGAGACCGACCGTTGCGAAATGCCCGATCGTCATCGACATTCAAAGGGATGGGTCCAGCAATGACTTTTATCACAAAATTGTTGCTTGCATTCATTAGTCTAACCAGCGTTTTGCTTCGCACGTCCTACGGTGCGGAGCCGCCAAAGCAAACGAAGGTGGGATCGGCAAACGCGAGTCATCCGGCAAAAAACCCTGTTCATCTTATCGTGAGGTCTGCGACGGACATAAAACAGACATTTACTTACTCTCCGCGTCCCGCCGTTCCCAGCGAGCTTGAGGGTTACGCTGGCTCTCAAGTAGGCGGCACAGGCACTTACCGTCTGATCGTTGATGCCCAGGGAGCGGTCAATCAGGTCACCATCTTGAAAGGATTTACGGTTACCGCAGTCTACGATGAGCGATTCTCTAGTGCGAAAGGCAATGCCGTTCCTGCCTTAGATCAAGTGATGGTTCAGGCACTGATGCGCTGGCGAGCGAAACCGGGACCGATGCGCGTCGTAGATATTTATTGGAGCTTTGGAACACATCCGTGGGTGAACTACGGGAAATCGAATGGTCACGGTAATCAGTAGATCGCGGCCTGG
>QIBA01000154.1 GCA_003225175.1 Acidobacteriota bacterium | reverse complement strand
ATTATTGAGAGCCGTTTGCGGTGCGGGATTGTTCAGTTGAAGCTGTGCGCTCATTTTCTGTAGGCCCGCAGAGTGTGCTTCAATTTGCTTTTGCTGGCGTGCGATGGCCGCTTCTTGCACATCTTCAAGGTTGTGCGCTAATGTGTCGTAAAAGTCCTGTCACTGCCGTACCTAGTGCCACTGCTGTTAGTGGCCACGATCCGGAAATGATAAGTGGTGCCTCCAGTTAAACCGCTGATGTTTGCGGCAACGTTTTGCGTCGTGTTCCCTGTCTTGGCCTGGTTGGCTGTTGTGGATCCGTAACTGGTCGTTCTTCCATACTGGAAACGCACAGTT
The DNA here is from genome assembly GCA_003225175.1 of Acidobacteriota bacterium. Lineage (NCBI taxonomy): Bacteria > Pseudomonadati > Acidobacteriota > Acidobacteriota bacterium. The sequence continues at coordinate 2,130 of QIBA01000154.1, read as the reverse complement.
GTGCTGCACCCGCTGGGATTAACCGTCCCGTTTAGTGTTGTGCTGCTACTGGCCACGTTACTGGCCACACTCGTCGTGACCGTAGGTGCTGCACACGGTGTTGCGCTTGGAGTTGGACTCGGCGTAGGCGTGGGCGTTGCAGTTGGCGTCGCTGTCGCAGTCGGGGTGGCCGTAGGTGTGGGAGTTGGCGTGCGCGTAGCTGTGGAAGTCGGCGTGGGCGTGACACTCGGCCTGGGCGTTGGCGTCGCTGTGTGCGTAGCCGTAGCTGTTGGCGTAGCCGTAGCCGTTGGGCTGGATGTCGGGGTCGGCGTAGGAATTCGGTCACCTGTCACCAAAGGATGCGGATACGTATATTCGTTAGTATAGGCAGATCCGCCATTCACCCCAGCAGGATACGCCGCCGTCACTTGTGTCGGGATCTGATTGGCTGGCAGTCCAGCACCGAGATTCACGTAATCGCTTCCTTCGTGCTCGGTTGGAACTGAACTTTTGCCGTACCCTAGCACCTGACCTGTGTCGGCATTCTTATTGTTCCATGAAAAACAACTTTCCTGTTGCTCATTAGGCCAAAACCGTGGACTTGAACTTGTAATCAGATCACCTTTGCCGCGTCCATTTTGATCCAGCCCGATCAACACGTTGCGGATAGAAAATTGGTCGCCGCTATTGAACAGAAGCGGCGCACCCCGATCCCCGGCGCCATAATAATAATAGGTAATCGTTCTGGCGGTATTACTAAGGATGGCAGCCGAATGTAGGTAATAAGCCGCTCCGGCGTGATCGTTCCGCACCTGCATCCCTTGATAAGCGTTCGGCGTCATGGATGTTCCGGTAGTAAAAGTTCCACTACCTCCACCAGTGGGGATGGTTGTATTGCTTGCTGCCGTGCCACTGAAATATAAGCCGTGAGGATCGTTCTTATCCCATCCATTCTCACCGTCCGCATTTCCCCAACTCGTCAAGTCATTGCCAACGGCACCATATTGCCGGTAATAAGACAAGCCGGTATGTGTGCCATTGGGAGAATTACTACCTAGCCAGGTATTATCATGCCAAATGCTGGTGCCGGAACGCTGCGATCCGCTAAAAGGGATTGCCCAAAAAAACGTATTATTATAAACTTGGATGGTTCTCATGCCGCGCACGGCCGAACCTTCAGTGCCGTGGCCGTTCGGCGTTGCGTTTTGCCAGTAATTATGCCGGGCCACATATCTTCCACCGTGGGAGCAATCAACCCCGCCACTGACTGTAGTAACACCTATGCCCTTGATGGTGTTATCCTCTATGAACCAAAATTTTTCTGAGCCGTAATAAGGAAAATCGGCCCACGCACCGTTGCCGTTAGTATGACCATTCGTTGAACCGTTAGTAATAAAGTGCGAATGATTGGCGTCGTCGCCCTGCTCGAACAGATTGTGATCGTCTACTCCGTAAGTCCAACCCGAACCTGCAACATCGCGCCCCAGGCGAGATGATAGAAATGGCAATGGTCAATCCGGGCGCTTTGCACGAGACCTCCGCTGCTTTTCACTCGAATCCCGCCGTCGCCGCCTACAATGTTTACTGTGCCTCGCCTAAATGTGATGCCCGTGAGCCGAAATGATTTTCCCGCCGGGATAGTAGCGTTCAATAACGATCCAGGTATGCCACGGAGTTTCTCATCAATGATGATGGTTTGATCGTTGGCCGTGCAACTCGCAGTTCCTGCGCCGGTGATTGTTGTTTGACCACTAACCGTTATCCCCTTGGTCAGGTTAACCCCGGCAGTCCAGATGAATGTTCCAGCGGGTAACGTAATCGTGTCGCCGTCATGCGCGTTTGTATCATGGATTGCCTGAACATTCGCGGCCGAGCCGTCGGATGGCCAAACAGTTCCAAAAGAGTTAGATGTTACCAAAAAAGACAATCCAGCAGCGATAGAAAGAAATTTTCCCATATTCGGTCCTTTTTTTGTTAGCCCTTCTTTGATTTCCTTCTGCTCGCGAATCTACTCGCAGAAGCGCCACTTCCCGGGCGGGAGAAAGGCTGTCATTACGACAGCTCAGCCCTGGCCGTTTTTTATCTTGTTCGAAGCGGTTTGCCAAAGATGGGGTGACATGTCAAGGAAAAAGTTCTAGATACTTGCCTTTT
>QIBA01000153.1 GCA_003225175.1 Acidobacteriota bacterium | reverse complement strand
ACCGACCAGCTTGACCGACCGCTTGACCGACCAGCTTGACCGACCGCTTGACCGACCAGCTTGACTGACCGCTTGACCGACCAGCTTGACCGACCGTTTGACTGACCAGTTTGACCAACTGTTTAATTATTATTTGAACTATTATTAACAAAATACAAAAACTTTAATATGAATTATCATTTATTATAAGGTATAATATTGTAATTAATAAGCATTTGAAATTAAGTTTTTAATGTATTTTTTATTTATTTATATAATTTAACAAATAAAATTAAAAAGTCTGAAAAATAAATAAAATATAAATAAAACTTTAATTATGAGCCAAAAGAAAAAAAGCCTAACAAAAAAATCCAATATAAAAATATTTAGTTAATATTTTCTAAGATCCAACTGCGCAAACATATGCATGCACGTACCAATTCTCCAGTTAAACGATTTCAAGATTTACACAATACTTGGCCTGCAATTGAAAAAAGCTGTTCACATGGAACTGAGCTTGCTTGAATACTTAAATAATCACGTGCAAGCTTTGCCAAATTTGGGTATTCTGAAAAATGGGTTTTCCACCATTCCAAAGGTTTAACACTTTCATCAGCATCAGTAGCATTCCAATATTTATTTATTTCATTATCTACTATTGGTAAGCTATTAGTAGTTTGTACTTTTAATCTTTGTAAAAAACTTGATGTTTTTTTTGGTACAATTGAAGTTACAGGTAGTTGTTTTTCTAATAATTTTTGAATTGGTAATATTATTTCATTATCTTGCATTTCGGAAAAACAATATCTCTTATACCTTGGATCTAAAAATGCTGAAATATGTGATGAACTTTCTAGTTTCTTATAATACTCGTTATACTTTGTTTTCATAGCATTAATTGCATCCTTTAAAAGAGATTCATCACCCCTACTAGTTTCTAAATCTTTTTTAATAGCTAATAAGATTATTCTTGAATGAGCAATTGTAGGATATGTTTGTGAAGAAAGAGTAGTTGTTGCATCATAAAATTGCTCTAAAAATTCATCTAAATCTTTATATAATTCCCATTCATTTTCTTCAGGAAAATAAGAACTTAAATTAGGAGATCTAACTAATGCCATTTGTATGTATTCTTTAAGAAAGCAAGCACGGTTTATCATTTGATAGGTGGAATTCCACCTTGTCTTACAGTCTAAAATTGGACGAAGAAATTGCTTTTCTTCTATAACAAAAAGATTTTCCAGCTCTTCAAGAACTTTTGTTGATTTTCGAATTACAGTTATCAATTTTCTTAATTTTTTAATAGGTGTTTTTAAAATTTCTAATCCAGTTGCTACTATAAGATTAAGAATATGTGCCACACATCTGCAATGAACAAAATTATCTAAACTTAATTTTTCTTTTAAATATTTGTACTAGCCACCATATTGCTTCCATTATCAGTTGTAATAGCCATAGCCTTAGTTTCTAATCCAAAATCCACAATTATTTTATAAATTTCATCAGCAATTGCTTGTCCAGTATGTGAACCTTTAAATCTAAATATATCTAAAGTAAAATGCTTTAGAATCCAATTCTCATCTACATAATGTATAGTAATACCTAAAAAACCTTCAGTTTTTAAAGATAACCAAATATCTGTAGTAAATGATATTTTTCCTGAAATATTTTTGACAAATTCTTTAATACTTGTTCTTCTTTTTTCAAATGCTTTTTTAATAATATCTTTCACTGTATTTCTAGTTGGTATTACATAATATGGATCAAGTTCTAAGATCATTTTGCGAAATGCTTCTCCTTCAACTACTTTAAATGGCTGTATATCTAAGACAATCCATTCAACAACTGCTTGTGTTTTTAAGGTTTGAATTTTTTGTGAATGTCTTCTAGCAAAATTATATAGAGTTGTTTGAGTTGTTTGTTTTGCCATTAACATCCCATGACTTTGTAAATGAGTACGAATGGAACTAGTACCTGTTTTTTTTTTAAATACTTTTGCACAACTTGGGCATTTACAAGTTGTTTTATTCACAAAATTCCATACATCAGATGTTATTCTTCCTTCATGTGTTTCTTCATTATCTTTTTCACTATCTTCATCATTATCTTCATCATTATCTTCTTCTTCTTCTTCTTCATCTTCTTCATTTTCATTATCATTAGAATCATTAGAATCATTATCAATATCGTCATCCTCAATTTCATATTCATTATCATTACTACTTGCCACTCCATCATCAGATGCTATTCCTTTATCAGAACTTGACATTTTTTTGTTTTTTTTTTTTAAAAAAATGTGTATTATAAAATTTTTGAGCACA
>QIBA01000152.1:3094-4801 GCA_003225175.1 Acidobacteriota bacterium | reverse complement strand
TTTTTTTTTCCTATTAAATAAAAAACAATTTAAATAAAATTTCATAGATAGGTCAATTAATAATATTAAAATTTAAAATAACTTACCAACCATTGTAGATGCACCATCACTTCCAAAATGAATCAAATTATCTAAATTAAGTTCATTGACTTGAATAAATTTCAACATTTGTTCTAAAATGCTATTTGCAGTACAATTTTCAAGCTCAATTAACCCAATAAATCGTAATACAGGAACATTATGCGACATGTGTTTGGAAACTATTGCTAAATGCTTTTCGTCAGAAATGGAAGTGGTCTCATCAATCATGATACTCCAAAAAGGAGAATTTCTAATTTCACGCCTTAATTCCTGTTTAATTATGTTTGCTATTGATTGTTCTAGCGTTTTTCCTGATTTGTTATTTGTATATGTACCATAATTTGAACGAGTTGAGATTGTATTATCTACGATTTGCTTTGGAAGAGCAAGTACTTGAGGAGAAGTAGTTGTACTTTGATCTTTTAATTTTACTAAATGACATAATTTTGGGTATACGTTTAATGAAATATAATTTTTTGCTGCAAAATAAACACATTGCATTTGTTGAATAATAGTAAGTTTATCTTTATCATATTGCTTTGCAAATCCAGCAATAATATTATTTGCACCTTCTATTTTCTTTTTTTCTGCTATTAAATGATCTTTTACTTTTAAATGTCTATCAATTGTCTCTTTTTTATAAACTGATGTTCCCTTAGCCATTTGATTAGTGAAATTCGGAGCATTAGCAGTTTTTATTCTTTTATCTGCTAAATTATGCGGAATGTGCGCAAATGTGCGGAAAATAAGCGCAAATGTGCGGGAATGTGCGCAGATGTGCGCAGATGTGCGGAAATGCATACAAAAATCTTAAGTTATGTGCGGAGTTTCATAAAATTTGTGCGCGCGCACACTCCGCACATTGAATTTCAAACACTCGGGCGGGCTAATAGTTTCTTTTGGAAGCAATCGATTAATTGTAAAAACTAAATTCAAAAAATTAGATTATCAATTTTTTTTCAATGAATAAAAATAAACAAATAAAATATAAATTAGAAATGATTCTTTACATAATACAGTTGAAGTTTGGTTTCTTCATGGTTTTGTCGAATTTGAACTATTTTTACTAGTAATCGCACGCCGTGCGAATTTCTCGAATTTTAATTGCTCTCGCAACTCATCCAATGCGTTGAAATCGTTGCTAATCGTGAAAATTGAGTTTAATACTTTCAGTTCACCAAAAAAAAGATGTTTAATATCAAATAGAACTGTCAGAATTTTCAGTTTGATAATAAAGTTAGTAAATTTTTGATATCAGATAAAACATTATTGCTTTATTATATCGCGAGTCATTTAGTAAAAATAATGTATTACTTTTTATTTTTTTAAAAAAAAGATTTTATATTCTATTATTATTAACGTTAACGTTATATTTTTGTTATAATAGAAAAGTTTTGAATAAAGACAAGTAATTCTGTATTAAATATGCTTTGATTTAAACCACTTTGAACGTGATAATAATTTTCAGGAATGTTTTCTACAAAAATACATAATCTAAATCATTTCACATTCATCGTAGTGCCCACGCCATATTAACATCATTACACGAAAGTAAAAAATATTACGAAAAATGTTCTCACTATACCAGATCTAGCGGGGTGGAAACCTCCTGTCTACTTGCTTAGT
>QIBA01000152.1:0-3078 GCA_003225175.1 Acidobacteriota bacterium | reverse complement strand
ATTTTTTTGTCGTATGTTATTTTTTTATAATTATTTTTTCTTTTTTTTTAGATTGTTACTTTTTGCTAAATTTTTGCAAATTATATCGGGACAAAAATGATGAACATGAAGGCCTGTTTTAGAGCAATAATCGCATCGTTCATTATTTTTGGTATTACAATATGATGTATATAATTTTATAATAAATAGCGCCTACTATTATTTTATGTTAATATATAAAGCGCATATAATAAAGTTTTTTGCGCATATCTTTTAAATTTGTTTAAGCGGAAAATGCGCACATGATTTTAAAATTTGCGCACATACCATTTATTTATAATATGCGCTTGCGCCTATAAGAATTTTTTGAATGGTTGCAAATTCACGTTGAATCCGATATTTAAGGCATTATGTTAATTTCTGTATTCCCATTTTAGTATACGGAATGTCGATCACAAAATCGAAAAATTTCCGAAATTTACCCGGCGAAAATATATACAATTTCAAACAAGGATTACTTGACATCCAATGAACCATTCCAATTCAAATTGGGAAATGTTATAGCACGTAAATTGATGAAATAAATACATAAATTTCAGATTAGTTTACTATGTACGATTTTTTTGTGATTTCGTTAAAGATTCAACATCAAATTTTATTGAATTTTCACGAAGTTAAACTTTGAACGAGAATATCTCCTTAAATAACGCAGATCCATTCTCGAAATTAATTCCCCTTGTAGCTCGATTTCTGTTCTATATGTTCTCTCATTTTGATGCAAATATCTCGTTTCTCGCCCTCTATAAAAATCAGCGTGTAAAGTATTTTTCTCATCGGGTAATTTTCGGAAAATGATCGATTAATGATCTTCAAAGCCGGTACCATATATAGTATACAAAAATTACATAAAGCCTTAAAACCATAAATAATCCACCCACAGTTTAAAGAAAAAACAAAGTTCGAAAGTGATAAAATAAATAAAAAAGCTGACGGGAGGAATTCAACCAAAAAAATAAATAAAAAACTAAGCAAGTAGTCATGGAAGTAGTCATCATGGTGGTGGAAGTCACGATATCCCTTATTAGTAAAGACGCGTAATAATGTCATTTAGTTTTGTGCTTTGGTTTTCTAAAATATAATTGGTCCGACTGATTTATACTAGTTCCTAAAATAGGAAATTTGCCACAATATTTAAAATATTTAATATTCGTTAAAAAATAAAACTTTTTTTTTTACAAAAAAATGAAGTTAACTAAAATCATAGAACGCTGGAATACAGACATGTTAATTGAATTTTTTCAACAACAACCATTTCTTGCCTTGCATCTTGAGAGTAAAGATTATAAAACATTACGTCAAGCTAAAATTACTGGAACTAGTTTTTTGCGCGCTACTACAGAAGATTTATTTAGAATAAACAACTTACCTTGGGGTTACCTTATAGAAATTGCTAAACTTAAAGAAAGAGTATTGGAACTAGATAATAATGAAACGAAAAATGATGAATTCGAAGAATTTGAATCGTTTATAACGAAATTTAATAACAAGGTGACCGTTTTTTTTTTATTTAAGGATTTGTCTAAAATATTAATGATGAGTATGAAATAGTTGTATTTGATTAATATTCTTCCTTTCTTGTGAATTACAGTAATTCTCATGAAAGTCAGCGTTATGCTGTACGTTGAATATAAATAGTTTTACATATATGATAATTATGATGAAGTATGTTCTTCCCTTATTTGTTAATTATTGTAATTCTCAATTAAGGCAGCGTTATGCTTATGTGGAACATTATGTAAAGCATTAGATTCTGAATAATTTTATAGATATTATTAAAGCTACTTATTTAAATAATTATTAATTGCTTGTTTTGTACTTTTTAATTTTTAAGCGCGAGACGGTAATATCATTGTTGGAAGGCGATATTAACTTACTAGTTAATAAAATTTTACTTTATCATGGTAATAAACCATTGAGAGCTTTTCGAGAATACAAAGAATCAGGTTTTCAAACAACGGTGGAAATGTTATTATCGACAAATTTATATATATCCGAAATGAGATTAATTGTAGATTATACAAAAAAGAGCGCACCTAAATATGGATTTGTTGATTTGATGTTACTTGAAGAATCTTCCTTTTTATATAGCGCAATTATAGAACTCAAATTATTTAATTTAGTAGGTCTTTACTGTGGTAAGAAAGGAGAGTGGATTAAGAATCCTGAATTTAAGGATTTATACAAATTAAATGAAGAATTAAAGACTGAAGCTGAGGACGAATTAATCAATAGGAATTATATGCATTGGAGTAAGGACGATAATTGTTACAAAATTATAACCGCTAAAAAATATATTGATGAAGGTGTTAAACAATTAAAGAAATATATTTTTGTGATAAGTAAAGGTAATGCTCAAATTAAAGAGAAATCAGTAGGGATTCTTGATTCAAGAATAAGTATTGAATCAGGGTTAAGCTATACAAGAGGAATTCTTATAGCTTCATTTGGATCTCAAAGAGTATTAACTAGAGAAATAAATCTGAAAAAGATCTATCGTAAATTTGTAATTAATGATAAATAAAATCACAAGTTTTATCTTTAATGTTTTATATTAAAATATATTAAGGTAAAATACTTATCAATTAAATTATTATATAAATGATACATTTTTTAGATTTAGAATGCTCACATGAGAAATTGAATCTGGCTGTTTTATTCCATTACTTTGGAGATGAGATGAGTCTGCCAGGCGTCAAATTACCAAGGACACGCATGTTTTATTTACAAGTCGAAGAAAATTCATGGAGAAAAGCTATCACTTGTGCCTCAATAGACACAATTACTTTTAGAATGTCTTATCAAGACTTTAAATATAATATGAATAGCAGACAAATGGATGAACTAATGTTTTGGAAATAATCGTAGGGTTGTTGAATGATAGGGCGTGTGCAGAAGATGATTCTCCCTCAAAGAAAAAAGCAAGGATAGATGGTTATCGTGCGAAAAAATAAGTGAATTAGTATTTATTTGAATCAATTACACGATATCGATATGACGCCTTTTAAAATAAATTTTTTTTTTTCGCACTGGTCGTTTTTT
>QIBA01000151.1 GCA_003225175.1 Acidobacteriota bacterium | reverse complement strand
TTGTCAGCGACCGCCGACAGCGGCCCTTGGGCGCCGGCGTTTGGGAGACCGCGATGTGCTCTTGCCCCCTTTCAAAGGGAAAGAGCCATGTCCCGATCCGCTTCCTCCACGACCACACAACGTAATCAACTTCTCGCCGCGTTGTCTCCGGCTGATCTCAATTTGCTGCGGCCTTACCTCACGCCCGTCGCACTCCAGCTGCGTAAGGAACTGGAAAAGCCCAATCGACCAATCAAGGATGTGTATTTCATCGACACGGGTATAGCGTCCGTCGTCGCGGTCCAGAATGGCAAACTGGTCGAAGTCGGGCTGATCGGCTGTGAGGGCATGAGCGGCACGTCGGTTGTGCTCGGTGGCCAATCCTCGCCCCATTCGACCTATTTGCAGGTCGCTGGCGACGGACAGCACATTTCAGCCGACGCACTTTGCAAGGCGTTGGAAGCGAGCAGGACCTTGCACGTCATGCTGCTCAAATTCGTGCAAGTCTTTATGGTGCAAACGGCTCATACTGCCATTGCCAACGCGCAAGCCAACATTGAGCAACGATTGGCGCGCTGGATTTTAATGGCAGACGACCGAGTTTCCGGCAACGTATTGCTGCTCACCCACGAATTCCTGTCGTTGATGCTCGCCGTGCGACGGGCCGGAGTCACCGAGGCGCTGCAAAACCTTGCAAGGCAGCGGCTCATTAAAACTGCCACAGGCGAGATCGTTGTCCTTAATCGCAAGGGCATCGAGCGCGTCGCCGGTGCATTATACGGTGTGCCTGAAGCTGAATATCGGCGGCTAATCTAAAAGAACTTCGTGACCGATCCCCTCCGGCCAAATTTTTGGCTCGAATTGACCTCCGTTCCCATTTCAAGAATGATCGACTAAAGCCATTGGCTTAAGGGCAATGCACGCCCACTGAACGATGGCGATCCACCAGTGCGCACTGATGTCTGCTAAGGAGCGCATTACCGGACTCATCTCGGACATCGCGCGATGTCGCCGAAGGGGCCAACTGCGGACTCATGCACGCAGCAAACAGTGATCACGGTGACCGAGTGGCTTTGGCGGTCTTTAAGGTTGATGGCAAACTTGGTAGAGGCACAACAGGCAGGTCAGCGGCCTTCTCCACCTAACGAACTTCGCTCGTGCTTTATCTCGGGCTTGTCGTACAGGACGATATTCAACAAGGAATTATGGATTTCAAGGTCTCCATTGTATTTGATATAGCCTAATTTGCGGAATTTGTTCATGAAATGGCCGACCCGTGATCGAGTCGTGCCGATCATCTTTGCGAGGATTTCCTGACTAAACTTCCCGACGATAGGTGCCGGCCCGCCTTCCTTGCCGAAATTTGCGAGCAGAAGCAGGGCGCGGGCGAGGCGCTTTTCGCTCGAATTGAACAACTGGTCGATTAGGTCTTCTTCAATTCGACCGTTACGGCTCACTAAATCCGCTATGAACAGTTCGGAAAACTTCGGTTGATCGCGAAGGCTAGCAATCATTGCCGCTTTAGCGATGCGCGTTATGAGACATTCGTCAAATGCAGTGGCTGTTGTGATGCGCAGTGGATGACCATTGAGACAATTTTCCCCGAAAAAGTGACCTGCTCCGATGAGGCCGACGACTGCCTCTTTACCTCTCTCAGAAATGACGGTGAGCTTAATCTTTCCTTTTTGGATGTAGAAAATCGCATCCGAAACGTCACCTTGTGAGAAGACAATCTCATCCTTGTGACATTTCAATATTGTTTTCCCCCCGCCTACCTTGGCGAGGAAATTCTTATTGTCAAACGAGGCCTTGCCACTCTTTCGCAAGACGGCTTTGCTTTTGTTACTCACCGGTGTGCTCCCAAGTGAATAAGTCTTGCTGCTGAAATAGCCTAGTTTCACTTGTTAAAATGAGTTTTGTACGGTACCGAGCTTTCGCAACTTTTGCAATCGGGAGGAAGACAATTGTGACCCTAAAGCGGCGCCAAAAATAAGTGCAACGTGGTCAAAATTGATCAGACAGACTGTCTGCGACTGGCCCAACCTACGCATGAGGGGGTTTCTCATGAACGGAGGCCGATATGGATCGGTTTGTCCGAGCACAAAACGTACAGCGCTGCCAAAGTCTTCTAGATCGCGCGACCGAAGAAACAGACCGAGGAAAATTATTACGTCTGCAATTGCTGAATCTGATTGCCGAAGAGGGACAAAACCAAAAAGACGCTGGCGATTTCGCTGTGGCCGGAAGGTTAGTCCCGTCGGATCAGTGAGGCGAAATATGAACTTGCTTGCGGGATACCTAGAACGCGCTCGTCAGTTTGAGTTGCTGGCAGGCGAAACGAAAGATGATCCTCGCTTTAAGCGGATGCTGCTACGTCAAGTGGTGGCCTATCGAATGCTCGCAGTGAAAAGAGCCGACAAGCTTCATCTGCCACGACCGTCGCTCACTGCACTCCGAACGGTGCACCGCAAAAATCGAATTGAGCGACGGCCACTGGTCGCTTGCCGTGCTTGACATCGCCAGCGTTCGGCTAAGGCGTCAAGCCCCTAAAAGAGGCGAAGTGTAGTGACGAATGGTGATGTTGCATTAATCCGTCGCTTTCTGAGCGGCTCGTCCTTGATTAATCGAAATAGGTGCGGCTCCCACGCATACCGCGACGCGGTTTAGCCCAACATCAATGTGGTCGGGGCCGCGTTTAGTTCTGTGTACACCAGTCTCCCGCTCGCTCGCAGCGTTCTGCTCAGCAGCCTCTGCAACAGCTTCGGTCTCGTCCACCAGCCTTTCAAGATCATGTCTGGACATGGCGGCGGTGGCGGCGATGATGCGCTCACGCAACGTTGCCGACGACGATCCGTTCATTCGCTCTACCATTTCCCCCTCCGCCAAGCCGAGGAAAGTTCTCTTTCGTACTGGGCATAGGCCGCATCTTTGGCAAT
>QIBA01000150.1 GCA_003225175.1 Acidobacteriota bacterium | reverse complement strand
GATTGGCTAGTAATCGTTGAACGAGTCGTTTCTGTGGCAACCAGGTCAGTCAAGGTCAGCAAATTGGCACTCTGGATAATTCCGGATGTCAATCCGGTCCACACCTGCATGTTGGACGCATCGGTCCGAATGGTCCGGTGAATGTTACGATTCCTTCCGTCAATCCGCTTCCTGGGAACAATTTTGGTGATGGCATAGTCGATGACGACGACACCGATATTCCATAAGGGGAACTTCACACATGTTAGTACCGCTGATCGTACTACTGATGTTCGGCACAGCTACGCTAAGCACGCTGCGGATTCCGACGCCAGATGGCGTGGCAAAATTTCGCTACAATCCGGTTACAGTAAACCCCGGCGACATAAAGAGGTGGGCTCAGCTATCAGAGAACATCTCACCTTACAACTTCTTTCTCGTTCCAGAGTCACTGGGCATGTGCATCGATGGCTCAGCTGATTACGAACAATGTGGAAGTCGCGACCCGAATGATCCCAATTTCATTCACAACGCAAAGGTAAACATCTCCAGAATTGAAAAGCGCATTGCTGAGTTGAAATCCGGCCGCTACACGGAAGAACTCAAACCAGTTGTTGATTATTTTTTGAACATTTTGACTACTTTTTTAGCGGAGGATGTCGCCGACCTGAAATACATCCAAAGTGGAAGAGTTTCGGATCTCGCATTCGTGGCGAATGGAGTCGATTATGGAACGGCCTGTAACGATTTGCGCGACAAGTTTCAGGCTTCTGAGGACAAGGTGGCCGCGTTCAATAAGGTTAGACATGACTGGCACAATTGCGTGAACCAAGCTTTTACTCAGAACCATGGCTATAGCTACCCAAAGGGGGCTTGGGAGAGCTTTCTGAAACGGTATTCCATCGATCAAAGATTCGTCCCCACTGAAGTGAACTGATAGAGGAAGGTTGCTACGGAAAGCGTTTAGGAGGCCGCTTCCATTCCGCGCCGCCGAACTTTGTCCCTGCGAATCAGCACGCGCAGTTCTTCTTGCTCGCCAAAGAGTGCGCTCGTCATATCAAAATAGAGCCTCCGACGCTCTTTCAATGTCCCCATATTCCAAATGGGAGCGTACTTCTTCCCAAGCGGTTTGGATCTCTCGCTGGAGTATGTCGAGGAGAGCAATTTGAACTTTGTTTGCTCGCTCATATTCCGAATTGTAACGCGGTAGAATCTGCGCATGGCCGATGCACACAACGGAAAACAACCGTCCCTGAATTCAAGTTGGGTCTATCGAGGCAGGCGTGGTACCAAGCGCCGAAGCAGTGTGCGCTTGGGGAATCCCGCTGCTTGCCTTTGAGAGCAAACTGTTCCAGGCTTTGGGAGCGAGAGGACGGTAGATGACTCGAAAAGCTTGGTTCGCATTCGCGCTGACGCAAGTGATCGGAATCGGATTGGCGCTGTCTGCGAATGTTCATATCCGCCCCACGCCTTTGTTCTTGGCAATCCTGCTCTGTTTTCCGGGTTCTCTAGCTGTTGCAGTCATTCCCGGCAATCTACCGGCTGCTCTTCAATGCGGGATAATGATCGCTGTTAATCTAGCTTCGTGGTGGGGAGCCGCACGGCTGGTAGCAGACTAAGCGCGATGGGCAAGAGAAAAGACCGCGAGAAGGAACAGATAGCTCCGCTTCCGCACCGGCTGTGATCGTTGTACGGTACGGATACGCTCATTACTTCTTCCTAGATTGCTTCAAGAGGCTTTCGGCCCCGATTCGTCGCATCCCTAGCGTTTGTAAAGGTAACCTGACCAGGGAGGGCGAAATGCTATTTGGTTCAAGAGCGCTACGCTGGCTGACTCCATTATTGCTTGTGGCTGCTGAGCTGAGTTTCGGGATTCCGGTGAGTGTCGGAAATATCGAAACTGCAAAATTGTTGAAAGAAGCTACATTGGTTCTTAAGGGTGAAGTCACAACCGTAGAATCTCGGGACCTCCATCTCGGACCTTTTTGGGTAAGCAGGTTCAACTCAGAGAAGAAGTAGCCACAATCCGCATTTCTCAAGTCTTCAAGGGTTCTGTATCGCAAGACACGGTTGCGGTTGCGTATGACACCGCAGCAGAGTCACAAATTTGTGGAACCAATTCATGTCTTAAGCTTGCGCCTGAGCAGTACCGGATTTTCTTCCTGCAGCCAGCTGGTAGTGCATATCGGTTCACAACCTCGGACTCAGCTGGTTTTCGGATTTCTCCTCTTTCACCGCGGAGCAATATCTTTTCGCGTCTGCGGTAAAGCCGGAATTACCACCTTTTTCAGATCCAGAACATCGGTGCGCGGCTGTTCCGGATGTGTGTCGGATTCATGAAATCTTTCCACTGCAGGCGGACGGCGGTTTTCGATTCGCTGAATCTGTTGTTCAATTTCCGGCTTCTCCAGACGGTTCGCCGCATCTCCCTTGTAGTTGGCGGTTCGAGCAACCTTGTAGTAGCTGCTCAAGTTATTGATGGCGATGTTGCTGGCCGGGGCGAGTGCACTGGCTTGTGCTAATTGCTGAGCGACCAGACGAGGGTTCTCGATGGTAACCGGTTCACCGGCATTCCGGGCCAGTGTGGCGCGGTTCAATTCCGTGGCTACCGAGAGCGTGATGGCATCCGGACTGTAAGGCACAAGCTGGCGGGCACGGCGGAACGAGACTTGTGCTTGGCTAAGCCCCTCAAGATAGTTCCTGCTCGACAACATCCTGGTAATTCCTGCAAGTTGCTCCGCTACCGCGAGCGCCACAGTTTCGTTGTTCTGGTCTGCAAATTTGGCGAAAGTG
>QIBA01000149.1 GCA_003225175.1 Acidobacteriota bacterium | reverse complement strand
TAGAATGCTAGGCTGCGAAACATCTGCGCCTGGCCCCAACGATGCATCGGGACGTTGTCCCAACCCAAGTGTAGTTTCCTGGAACGGAACGATCCATCGCGCTTGACCCATACATTCAAAATATGAGCGACGACCTTCTCCAAGGTTGGTTTTAGTTGCGGGAAACGCTCGCGAAGCAGCAAACAGAGGTTGATACACTCGGCGCAATCGTAAAGTTCACGCTTGTAAACGGTCAGGCGTGGTGCTTTGGAAAAGGGTTTCGGGAGGCCGTCCTCGTCAAAGAGATTCTCAAGATAATACTTAACGCCTTTCGAAAGCGCTTCGAGACATGCCGGATACCCGGTTAAGGTGTGAATCTTGGCCAGCGCTTTCATCACGAAGCACGTATGATAGTGATCAACAAAATCTCGTACTCCGTCGACAGCGTAAAACCACGAGCCGTCCGGGTTCTGGTTATCGAGGACAAAGTTCAGGTTCCGTTCGGCAGTTAACCAATACTCTTCTTCGTTGAAAATTTGCGAGGCGCTCGTCAGCAAGAACGCGCGGTAAGCAGCAGCATTAATAACCCCCCCCTCACTGAAAGGCGTGTAGGAACAACTGCTGGCGTTCTTCGATGTCCTGAAGTCCTTGATATCGTTTGCCGCGTGCCGCGCGATTGATTCGACGATTTGCTTGTACTCGTCAAGCAAATCCGCTCCGTCCTCGATGCTCTGTCCTCCGCCCTCTGTCCTCTGCCCTCTATGCTCTAACTGGAGCAGCTCGGTTACCTGGAGAAACGCTTCATAAACGTAAGGCGTAGTAGTGATGAGCGGTGTTTGCCCCTTAGTAGTACCACCGTGCCAGACCCAGTCGAATGGATAACCCCAGCAATATTCTTTAAACTCGCGGCAGCGCGAGTTTTTAAGTTCCGTTAGAAAATGAATAGCCTTTTCCAGTTGCGAGAAATCTCCGGTCGCCTGGTACAGGAAAGCAAACCCCATCGCATAATGAGCATCCGCAATCGGGAATCGCATCGGATGATGGAACAGCCGTCGCGCCGCCGGAAGGAATGCTTCACAGAAAATCATCGGGGCTACGGCGGCGGTTCCCATGAGTTTGTGCCGGTAATAGAGTGCTTTGGCTCGTCCGCCGACCGGTCCAGCGAAGAAGCTCTGAAAGTCCCAGGACTTTTCGCCATAGCCATCCAGCCAGTTGGCGAAATCCGTTAGAACGTCGGAGATCCTGGCCGCGAACGGATCAGACATCCTTGCTAGATCCATTTCAATTCCTCTTGACCGAGCGTTGAATGTTCGATGTCAGGCTTTTCTGCCTCGCCGCTGCTCTCACACTGGTTCGATTGCCGTTTCAACGGTTTAACGGTAGGCAGTGAACCTGAATCTCATGGGCACAATGTAGTTATCACGCACCTCACAAAGGTATCGCCGTAGCATCGCCTTCAATCTGTACGGCAGATTATCTCCGCTGCGTCTTTTCTCAGCGGCATCGTAAAATCTGATTTGGATCACTTGGTTCTCACCGGGATTAAGTTCGATTTCCAACTCGATGTGCCCGTTTACGGGTTTCCACGAAATCTCGTGAGCGCCCGCGCAAATTCGCTGTATGGCTGAGGCCTCGTGATCGCGCCTTTTAATCAGGAAATGTTTTGGCTGGTCAGAACGGTTCTCAATACGCAGCTCCGTTCCATACATCTCCACTTCCACAACGCCCAGGGAGACTTCCCTTTGACGGCAGCTGCGCCGAACTACCTCACCTAGGTTGCGCCAGGTCGGTGCACGGTGGAGAGCATTTAACCTCTGGATAAAGTTGACCAAGCGCGCGCAATGATCGCTGCAATAATCGTGATGGATCACTGCTATTGCAGGTTTCCCTAACAAAACATCAAAGGCAAAATTTTCGATTCCCTCCCATGGATATCGTCGGGTAAAGAGCGCAAAGCTGTAACGCATGACTGCGATGTCCCACACATCGGAGACTGTGATGGCCCGAGGATGCGGATCAGCGCTGATAACATCGTTATTAACCGAGGCGATAAGACCCGTACGCCTTAGCACATCCATGGCAGCTTCCGAAAAAACGCCTTGAGGAAATACCATCACTCGGTCGTGACTGATGCCGGTAATGGATTCGTGCTGAGTCATACGCTCGATTGCTTGTTGAGTCTTCCAGTAAAGGCGCTGCCGGTCGGAGCTACCGAACTCAGCCCGGGTATGATCGCAGCCGTGAACCGAGAGTGAGTAACG
>QIBA01000148.1 GCA_003225175.1 Acidobacteriota bacterium | reverse complement strand
TTTTAATTATAAAAGACTTAATATTAAATTACCTGAAATGAGTAGGTACGTATTTGACAGTGAGATTGCATAAAAGACTGTAGTAATTCATGCTTTTGTAATAAATATGTTGATGTATCAGTAGGTTGCAAAGTATCATCAATTTTATAAATTGCCTATATATAATATTAAATAATAAATATTAAAATATTAAATAAATATTAAATAAATAAAATAATAAATTCAAATTAGATTATATAAAGTTACCTCAAACATTTCATCAATTTGGAATCTAAAATCAGGTCTTTTTGTAAGAAATTTTTTACCATCTAAAGATAATCTAGATGTGTTCGTTCATTCAATAATTTTTGAACAGGTTTAATTGAGTCTATTAATTTAATTCTTAATAAGTCATTCTTATTAGCTGCTACTCTTATTTCCTCAAGAGTATTTTTTCCTTTTAATATTTCTTCTAATACATTATCCATTTTATCTCTTTCCAAAGATACTCCTTGAAGTGCTAAGTTTAATATAGACATTACTCGTTCTGCTGGATTTGTCCAACTATGATATGGTGCAGTTCTAACACTTGCAAGAAAATCAAAGTCACCCTGAAGAAATAAACATATTAAGGATATTTGAACAGATCCAAAGGTTGTTCTATGATCAGGTCCACCATCAGTATAAAGTAATAAAATTTCTGGTAAATTCATATCATAATATTGCATTAATGTATTATAAAATTCAGATGCATGTCTGATTGCTGAACTTGGTTGAAATGTAGTATCCTTATATGAAACATAAACTTGTCCTCTATAAAAAGTTTCACTAATGTCATTAGGTATATCACAAAAAAGCATTACAGATGGAGTTAAAGAAAATTTTGTAAAATCATGATCTGAAGATCCCAATTCAGTTCCTATTGGTACTAAGGATTTTTTATTTCTAACACCACTTGATGTTGCAATTCCCTCTCCAATTGGAACTTTGTGTTTATCATCAGCACATATAAAACTTAAATAATCTTTAAATTTTATTGCAAATAGACGAGTATATCGAAATAATGCTGCACAATAATGTGCATCTAAATGAAATTTTGATAATTGACGGCTTTGTACTTTATATACAATATTAAACCTTCCAGTATATTTTGTTGCAATATTTGTAAATGAATTTCCTGGCCAAAATTGTAAACGAATATATTCATCTGATGGAATACATATTTCAGAATCTAATGGAATTCCAAATTTTTTTTCAAGTTTCTCAATAATAATTTGCTTAAGATCAGGTATTGACATTGCTACTGGTATATATAATACAGATGTTGAGCATCTATCATGAACTGATGGAACAATCTAATTATTAAAAAATATAATTAGTATAGAATTATTTAAAGTTTAAGTAAATAAATAAATTACCTCATTAAAATATTCATCCATGGAATTCCAAAATTCATCAAATTTTGTTCCCTTAAATCCATTATTAATTCTAAGATCTAGTATTATATCTGGATCTTGAATATCTAATATTATACGAATTCGCTCTTTCATTTCTTTTGACATTTCATGAGATGGAGTTGAAGAATCTCCAGCTAAATCTTGATATAGAATATTCCAAGTTGCAGGTGTTAATTTTGCTATTAATGAATACTATTGATAATTCAGTTTAAAATTTACTGTAAGAATTAATATGTAAATAAATAAAAATTAATATATATAAAATAACAATTAATAATACCTTTTCAGCTATATTTTTTTTCATTTGTCTTGTAAAGAATTTTGGAATCATATCATTAGCCAAAGTAATAGCTTGTGCTTCAAAAGTTTTACTTCTTTCTGCTGGATCATCAAAAATTTTCCATATAAAATTTAGAGTTCCTAAGTAATTCCCATGATAATATCGGTAAAGAGTAAATGGTACTTTAAGTTTCATGTTATTAATAAATTCATATCGATCTTTCTTTGATTCTGGAAGATAATTATCAAGAAAATGCAATTCATAATCATCTGATGTTTGGAGTAATAAAGAAATTGTATCATATTTCTTATTAATTATTTGCAGACTTTCTCGTGTTTCAATTGAAATATTATTAAAAATATTACGAACTGGTTCATCACTTTCATTAATAAATTTCATTCTTTCATTAACATTTTTTAAATAAGAAATATATTTTCTCATAATATGACATAGATTAAAAATATCACCAATAATATTTTTCCATATATTTTGACTTGCCCATGGTTGAGAAACACATGATTCAATAGTTTTAATTAAAGTTTCTAACTTTTCTGAAGAAATTTGCTCTTTTTTATGATGTCCAGTAAAGTAAAATTGGTTATAAGTTTCATTAATTTGATATTGTGGTAAAGTCAAAAATATATCTGGAATTGTACATCCACGAGCTTTAATTTTTTCATGATGAGGATCAATATACCATAGCAAATCAATTAATTTGTTAACAAAACTATTTCCAATTGTTTCATGAATGCCAATAATCCAACCAACAGATTTTTGATTTAATAAATCAATCAAATCATTAAACATTAAATCTTTTCTATTAACAAATAAATGTTTAGTTGGAAGATGTAATCTTTTGCTATTTTCCATCATTCTTTCTAATGGATTTATATTAGTTCTGGTATCTTCTAAAGATTCAGATTCAGTAGTATTAAGTGTAAATTGTAATTGACATGGTTCAAAGTTTTTGCAAAAGATCAGTTTTGTATTAAGATCTCTAATACCAGCCCAATGATTTGTTAATGTATTAAAAAATTTTAATGTAACTTTTTCTTCAGTAATATATCCAAGTGTTTCAATTAACAAATCCTCAAAACTGTTATCTTCTTCCATTGTAATTGCATCTTCTAATAACAATTTATTTTGCTTATAAACAGCTACAATAAAATACATGTTTAATACTGTATTTGTTAAAAAAGAGATTGTAGATCAATCAGTTGATATAGGATATAATTTATATGCCGATCTACAAAATCTGGATTTAATATGAAATTTTTTTGACCAATCAAATGCTGCCAATCAGTGATCACATGACCTGTTTGTTTATTTTTAAAAAAATGACAAATTTGAGGGGGGTTGGTTACGTTAAACAAATGATTAATTTGGGACGGCCTAATGATAAATGTACATGGTGAAAGAAAACGACCTTTGGGAGAAGTT
>QIBA01000147.1 GCA_003225175.1 Acidobacteriota bacterium | reverse complement strand
TGCAGACGAACTACTGAGAAGCGCGTGTACTGTGGAACGCTTCTTCTTGCCACTTGCCTCCTTGTTTCACGAATACGCGCGTGATCTGGATGTGCCCACTAACGTCCTGGCCCTTGTTCGTGCCTTTCACATCGGCAGCGTACGTCGCGACTGCAGCATTACCGTAAACACGAACATTCACATCACTTGTTTCAATTGACTCAAATTTCACATCGCCGCTCTTGATCGAACTGACCCATTCACTTTTGCTCACACGCTTTCCGTCTGGCCCGACTCGGGTGTAATCCTCAGCGGCGTTCTTCTCAAGATATGAGGAGTCGCCTTTCAGAGCGGCTTGGCGCGATTGATCGAGTAGCGCTTTGATTTGTCCTTCGGCGCCGCCAGCGCTTTTCTTGCCCTGCGCGATCGCGCTTGAAGAGAGACAAAGGGCCGTGCACACCACCAAAGCCAGTGTTGTGGTTCTGTTTTTCATGTGTTCTCTCCGGTTACTGCAATCAGATTGGAAACGAGCAGGAATGCTACTAGGCGGCAAGAAGGCAGTCAAAACACTACATCAGAGGCGGGTGGCGACCTTTGGTTTTGCTTTCAATTAATGAACCCGAAAAGTGGGTGGCCTACTCTCCGCGTTCTTCGGAGGGTGGGCAGCGGTGTTGTGTACGACTCCAGGGAATTGAAGGCCGATTTGGGAAACTGCGAGAAAAGACGGAACGTTCCCCTCCTCTCTGCCGAAGGCCACCCCCTCACCCCAGCAACAACACCGAGTTGCTGGGGACCCCGAAGCGCGCGGCATCGATGCAAGTGATCGCGAATGGCATTGCCTCACCGGCGGTGATCGTCACCATTCAATAACAATCAAGAAGCTTCTCCCTGGATCCGGCCGCCCTCGGCCGGGTTTTGGCTGCAGACGAGAACACCCGGGCGGGGGCCGCCCGGCTATGAAGGTTGGAGTCCTAGAATTCGCGTCTCGCTACGTCCGCTTCATTGGCCAAATCGAATAACAGGTCGGTGAACTGTCTCTTTTGGCCGATAAAGATCATTCCGATTTGACATCATTTCTTTGGAACTCCTAAAATTTCGCTCGCTCGACCACTAACCGCAGGACTGGTCCATGATGATCATCTCGAGCAAGGCCCTTCGCACACGTTTCGTCTCCACCAAAACGATCTCATTTTTTGTTTTTCTCCTTGGAGCCGCCGCTCTAAGCTCAAGCGCTTTTTCCCAAGCTCCCACCGCGCCCGGAATGGGTTCGAACGTCATCGTGTTTGACCCGAGCATGTCGGTCGCCCAAATCAAAGCAGTGGTGGATCCGATTGCCGCGCAGCAGATAGGCAATCAGTTCGGAACCCGGCGTTACACGCTGTTGTTCATGCCGGGCACTTACGGCTCAAGCGCTCAACCACTCAACTTCCAAGTCGGGTATTACACGGAGGTCGCAGGTCTGGGCGCCTCTCCCAACGACGTCGTGATCAACGGCTCGGTGTATGTTCGTAACCAGTGCGGCAGTTCCGGCTGTGTGGCGCTGAGCAACTTCTGGCGTTCGTTGTCGAACCTCACCATCAACGTGACGACGCCGAAATTCGGCTGCTATTCCGGCGAGTTCTGGGCCGTGTCTCAAGCCGCTCCCTGGCGTCGCGTCCAGGTGAATGGCAATACCACGTTCATGGACTACTGCACCGGACCGTCGTATGCCAGCGGCGGCTTCATCGCCGACTCGGTTACTAGAAACGTGGTCAACGGATCGCAGCAGCAGTTCTTCGTCCGCAACAGCACAATCGGCAAATGGAGCAACGCGGTGTGGAACCAGGTCTTCGCCGGCGTGCAGGGATCGCCCGCACAGTCCTACCCGAACCCGACTTACACCGTGCTTCCGACGGTTTCCGTCAGCCGCGAGAAGCCCTTCCTTTTCGTCGATGCGGACGGCAACTATAACGTGTTCGCACCCGCACTGCGCACGAATACCACAGGCACAAGCTGGGGCGGCAGCAGCCCCGCGTCCGGGCGAACGCTCCCGCTGAGCAGTTTCTTCGTCGCTGATCCATCCACCTCGGTGCAACGGATCAACGCCCAGCTAGCCTCCGGAAAGAACCTGATCCTCACGCCCGGAGTCTATTCGCTGGACCGTTCCATCGAAGTCAAGCGGCCGGATGCAGTGGTGCTGGGATTGGGTTTCGCTACCCTCGTGCCGCAGAACGGAACCTCCGCCATTACAGTTGCGGACGTGGATGGAGTACAGGTGTCTGGAATGATCGTCGATGCCGGTCCGGCCAACTCGTCTGTGCTGTTCCAGATTGGGAAGCCACACGGCGCCAAGCCGAGCGCCGCGGACGATCCAGTGACGTTGAATGACGTGTTCTTCCGCATCGGCGGAGCGACCGCAGGCAGCGCTACGACCAGCCTCCAGGTAGACCACGACAACGTGATCCTCGATGACGTCTGGGCCTGGCGCGCAGACCACGGCGCCGGGGTTGGGTGGACAATAAACACCGCTGATCATGGGGTCGTGGTTAATGGCGACAATGTCACGGCGACCGGTCTG
>QIBA01000146.1 GCA_003225175.1 Acidobacteriota bacterium | reverse complement strand
GTCCATGGTCGCGCTCCCGCTGGCCACAATCATCTTCTGAAGTGTCCCACTCTGGGCGTCGCCATTATGGTAGTTCTTTGTGCCGGAATTAGGCGAGTCCACGCGGGGCGAACCAAACAGCAGAAGCAACGGGAGCATTAAACCGGTAAGGGTTACCTTTAGCTTTGGTATGGGTGTAATGAATTCCTCCGTACGCCCCGGTTTTACTGAAATCGATGGAGCGATGTCAAACCATTTCTGTGTGAACCACTTGGAGTGGCGGTATACGATTGCCGGATTGGCACATTTTCCGCGTGTCTTGTGCGCCCGTCCTCTTCACGCGTTGCAAGCTTGCAACGTCATCTGATCCAGACGCCTGAGGCAAGCCACCGACGATTGGTCGCAGCCGCCGCTAATCACTCGCGCGCTCGCAGACGAGGCGCAAAGGCTAAGTGCGGAACTCACGAACAATCTCGTGAGCTCCGCGCAGCAAACTGAATTGTTATCTAGCCAGCCTACCGAGGCGGGCGAGCGCGCGCTGTTGGCGTGGGACTTACCGTAGGACTCGCGGTAGCACTGGCTGTCGGACTGGCAGTAGCAGTCGCACTCGCAGTGGCTGTCGCGCTCGCGCTTGCAGTAGGAGTGGCAGTAGCAGAAGGACTCGGAGTAGCGGTAGCCCCCGGACGCGGAGCCGGTCGGGCGGGGCCCGGGTGTTGGAGTGAGCCTTGGCGTTGGCGACGCTGTTGCGGTTGGCGTTGGCGTAGGGCTGCCAGAAGGACAACTTCCGTTGACGTTCATCACGATATGCATATCGGGGAAACCAATATCCCAGACCGGCGTCGGATCGGTGATACCACAATCGGCTGCGCTGATATAGCTTGGCCCGGTTTCTGGGTCATCGTTAGAACCGATGAAGAACAGGTTACCCACAGCAGTTCCATCCCGGGTCATCACTTCCATCACGAGCTCGAGAGTGCCGGCCGGCACAGTGGCTGTTATCGGTACCTCAAATATGGTGTCCGCTTGATCTGGAATGTTGAGTTCTCCCGATGTGGCGATCAGATTCGATTGCCAGTCGCCGCCGGGGAACGGTGAACCGTGGTTCGCATACAAATTGACTGTCAACGGCTGGCCCGTGCCGTCTCCAGATTGCGCCAATTCGATCCCGAATGAAACCGACGTCACATCGTATTCCTGGCCGCCGGTAAAAGTGTTCATATCGAAAGCGCGCCAGTAATGATTCTCAGTAGTGCCAACGCCGTCATTGCAGGCCACCGAGTTTCCATCGACGATCGCCTGGCTGGTTGATTGCGTAATGGTGGAGGGACACGTCCCTCCGAGGGGGCCACTTAGCAAAAACGGTGCGATCGGGCTTTTCCTGGAAACGACAGGCGCTCTGCCATAGAGATTGGTGATTTGCGGTGCGTGTGCGACGGCGTTTCTCTTGATTTGTGCAGTGGCTGTTCGAACGACGTTCCGCCGTGCCAGCGCGAAGGGGATCGCGCAGACAGCCAAAAGCAGAAGCAGGTAAAATGCGCCTCGGATAAGATGCGCTTTGATGGTGGGATTAATTTGCTTTTTCATGTTGGGGTTGTGCTTGTTCGATTTTTGATTTGGGAAGACTGTATTTTCGAACGAAATCCCGTTTTAGTTCGGCGGACGCAAAAACGTCAAGACTTTTTTCGCATTTTTACGCAAGATTTGAACCGGATTTGGATCAAGTGCTGGGGAAAATGACGAA
>QIBA01000145.1 GCA_003225175.1 Acidobacteriota bacterium | reverse complement strand
GTTCGTTGCGCCGCTCTGCGATATGGCAAACCCCGCTGCTCCAGCAATTGTAAGCAGTCGGGATTAACTTCCAAGCCGGTCCAATGATGTCCAGCCGCGATGAGCGCTGGGCCGTAGGCACCTGCTCCGCATCCGACGTCCACGGTGGAACTGCATGGGGATAGGTAATCAAGGACGAGACGCAACATCTCGACGCCTGGTTCCAGCACTGGCGGTCCGGAGCCATAAATGTCTTCCCGATGAAGCACCCTGCCTTGCCACGGGAAAACCACATCACCAAAATGGCGTTTCTGGAGACGAGCTGGAACAAGATTAACGGACACTTCGCCAATGAAATATTCAGGGCCATCCTCATTCCACGACGCAGTCAGTTCGATTGTAGCATCGCGTGACTCCTCGGTCCGCCCACCCGCGCGGGCTAGGAAACGGAATCCAGTAGGCACATCGTGAGACAGAGACATAAACTTGGAGACATCCGGACGCGCAAATAGCAGCCGAGTTTCTCCGATCGGGGCGCCCTCAAGCCACGCGCGCACTCGACACGTTGCGGGATCGCGACCTTCGGTAAAAATCCAGCCCGCGATCGAGATGCACTCATCGTAAACGGCCTGAGCGGGCCGAGGAGCATCAATGTATTTATGCATGTGCTGGAGCTTTTCGAATCGCATCGTAATCGCCTTAGGTGTGTTCTCTCTTCACTTACGAACTTCGCTCGGTCACCGCAAATTTGCCCAACGGCAGGAGAGACTTCACGCCACGCCGATCGCGTTATTTGCGATAGCGATTAGGCGTCTTACGGGAAATTGTGTTTCAAAAATGAGAATGCCGCCGTCATTCGTGCGCCAGCGATAAGGCATCACAGCGCAATTACACCGCGATCGTGCGGGATAAGAACAACACCACCGGGGCTCCGCTCGTAAGTGTACGATCTGCAGCCTGTAATAAGGTCAGCTTTGCAACTGTTGTTTACTTCGAAGGCCTTATTGCCTCGCTACCGCGGCTCTATCTAATTTCCTGCCAAAACTATTGGCGCAAGCACTTAGAAAAACGTTCGTCATTTGCCTACGACGAAATCGGCGCGTGCCCGAGAAAGATTGGGATTGTAATAAGGATCCTGCTCTAAAATGTCAGACCAGCGTTGGCGCATAATCGCTTCGTTGGTGAGGTCACGCTCCTCGCGTGCGGGCGTATTCGAGTAAAGCTTCGCTAATGGGGTGTAAACAATCAGATAACCGGCGCGCCGCATTTTCAGACACAGATCGATGTCTGCCAAGCCGTCCGAGAGCGCCTCATCGAATCCGCCGATCTGTTGAAAAACATCCCGGCGCGTCAACATGCATACTCCAGAGACTGCACTGTAGTTGCGAATCATCTGCAACTGACGGTTCACACCTGGATGTTCTGCAGGGAAACCGTGAAAAGCGGACTGCGCAATTCCATTCACGCCAAGAACGAAACCAGCATGTTCAATCGTGTCCTTCGGACTGATCAATCGGGCGCCTACTGCGCCGACCTCGGGCCGCTGCACATGCTCAGCCATGATTGTGAGCCAATCGGCTTCGATCGGTTCGGCGCCAGGATCCAGAAACAGGAGCCACGGGCTGTCGGTCTGTTGCACCGCGTAATTTTTGGTTGCTGAAGCATTCGCCGCGTCTCGGAAACGCAGCACCCGGAAATCTCCGCAACGGTCGTGGACTTTGTCCCGGTCGCCTAGTTGAAGGACCACAATGTCATAATTCGGATAGCTCGTTTTGCTGATCAAGTTTTCTATCAATCGCTTGAGCGATTCCGAGTCGTGGGAACTCGGAATGATCACCGAAATTTTTCTGGGTTCCAGCAACTCGCGTCTGACACAAAAGGCGTGGGTGCGCCAGTCCACGGTGACATGCGCGGCCTCGCCGCGGCGTTTCAGGTGAGCTTCGATCGCGCGCCACGAGGCTTCGAGCTGCCCTGGCTTTTGGCGAACATCGCTGGCGCTTGAATTGTCGCTGCGACGCCAATGATAGAGCACCCGCGGAATATGCTGAATTCGGTTGGTTCGCTCGCTAACACGCAGGAGAAGATCGTAATCTTGTGAGCCATCAAATTCCGGTTGGAATCCCCCAACCTCTCGCACAAGATCCCGGCGCAAAAAAATCAGGTGACACAAATAATTGCAGGACAGAAAGAAGTCCGGCGACCAGTCCGGCTTCAGTATCGGTGAATCGAAACCCTGCTCCGTGAGCTTATCTTCATCTGAATAAATCAGATCGACTGCGGGATTTTCCTGAAGCAACCTGACATTTTGGTAAAGAGCATCGGGCTCAAGGACATCATCATGATCGAGAAATGCGACCCACTCGCCGCTGGCGAGATCAAGGCCTTTGTTTAATGCGGCCGAGATGCCTTGATGGCTCTCAAGCCTAACGAGACGAATCCGCCGGTCACGCGCGGCCAAAGCAGGCAACGCACGCAGCAGGTCGGTAGTAGTCGATCCATCGTCGATCAGTAGAAGCTCCCAATTTTCGTAAACTTGCGCTAACACAGACTCGATCGCCTCGCAGAGCCACGGAACCGGAGTGTCGAATACGGGTGTGAGTATGCTGATGAGCGGTTGCGAAACGAAACTGCGCGCCTCAACGCGCATCCGCTGCAACTCCTGCGTACTCGCGCGATGACGCTGAAACCATTGCTGGTATTCGCTTTGTGCAACAGAGTTCCCGGGCGTCGGCTTCTGCTGTTGAAGCTTTCTCCATACTCTCTTTGCAGGTTTTTC
>QIBA01000144.1 GCA_003225175.1 Acidobacteriota bacterium | reverse complement strand
CGCCAGGCCGTCCAACAATGCGCAGTTTTTTGCCGCCGTGACCCACGTGACCGAACCATTCAACCTGCGCAAAAGCGGTGTCGTGCGGACAACGTCTCCAGTAGCGCCGAGCTTGATGATCAATACACTCATGCCAAATAAACTTTCGTAGAAATACTTACAAAGCTGAGACGAGCGATCCCCAATCAAACGAAGTGTCCCCCACCGTTATGATTGGCGGCTTGACTATGAGGGACTCGGAATCAGGGTATGTCGTGCGCGCGCTCGCGTCCGTTACGTAAACGTTGGAACTGTCAGCGGCGATGGCTCGGAGATTATCACTACTGCTGACAAGCCCGGCATAGCATGCAACCCCACTTGTTGCCCTGCCGAGTTGTACTTAGCCGTAATGTAATCATAATCAGTATCTGAGCCCCAAGTAGAACCTGTCACATAAACGTTCCCTGACTTGTCTACGGCAATTGCGGTACGAATGTCCTGATAGTTTCCTGGTCCGTAGTACCGGGCAACCCATAGTTCTGGCCCCGCTGAGTCATACTTGACGGTTGCATAATGAGTAGAAAAATCAGGATCTGAGCTCCGTCCTGTCACTAGACGTTGCCGGAATTATCAATTGCAATTGCTTCGGCCACATCAATGTTTCCCGGGCCATTGTAGCGGGCAACTCACGCCTCCCGCACATTGCCAGAGGGCGCGAGCGTCACCACGCCTCGGTAACGCATGTACGCACTTACGTCGCGCGGACGCTCGCGTGGCAATTTTTGTGGACTCGCCATGGCGAGCAGCGCCAGAAAGAGCCCGGCCATGCAGAAAACGAGAAGGAAAACGCGCAGCTTAAACATGCCCGATCGACAAAGACAAATTCGGTTTGGTTCTCTCAAGCTTCCTCAGTTCCACCATGCGTCGTCCTTGAACTGTGTGAATCCCATCTACTCAGCTCGATTGGCAGATTCTACCTTTCTCGAGGAGATCCTCGTCATATTGATTTCACGCCCTGTACTTACGGCCGCAGCGGCGGGTTTGGACGCGATCTTTTAATCGGACTAACGCAGATGTGTTTGGAAGCGCAGCCAACGTCGGCAGAGGCGGACATCAAGAACTGCGTGATAGGCGTGATAGCCCAGTGTTTCGGCCATAGACGACATCATTTGATTGCTTTCCTTCACAATTCGTCAGCTCAATCGAGTCTTGTCGCGGATCTCACGAGTCTCTTGCAAACAGCTTGATCACTTTTCAGCGAGCAATTTCTTCAGGCGTTGCGTGCAGTTCAGCAGTTGATCTGCCATGTACCATCGTACCAATTCCGGAATGTCCCGCTCATGCTTGACCAAGCTGCTGATGGACCAGGCCCGTTTCTGCGTAGGCTCTGCTGGCAGCCGCCAAGGCGTTGAGGCTCCGATATTGGTTAAATCTGTTGACGTAAGTTTCAGAGTCCGTTGATTTGGCTTGTGGCTGATCGCCTGGAAGGTTTGACCTGTTACACGTCATCTCACGGCAGCTGAAGGAACTGTTCAAGTACCAAAGTCATTCGATTGTGCTTCCCTGCCATGGCCTCGCAGAAGGAGTCTCTCCACGGCCTCCAACGTGAGAACAGCGTTAAGCTCGAGCGTGTAGTTTTTCCGACCGCGGATGTGTTCCCCCACCATGTACTCGAGAAAATCGAGATTCCAGAACGGAGTGTGTTGTGCTCGAGCATCGCTGACGACACTCTTCACATAGTCGGCCAATTCCCGTTGAAACCAGCTTCGGTAGGGCAAATATTTGTGGAGCCCGGCAATTCCGAAGACTGAACTTATCTGCGTGAATGAGGAGTCGAGTCCCGATAGACCGCATGGCAATCCCTCACTGCGAAAATAGTCGAGTTTACAAGCGACCTTTGCAAAGATGCGTCTTACCGCCATAGTTACCCGGTTAGCCTCGCCCAGTTCTCCCATGTCGGTCGGAAGTTTGCTCAGTGACGGTTTATTCGCCTTCACCAACGATGAAGTGCAGTCACTTGACATTCGAGCAGTTTCTGGCGCTCGATAAGCAAGGGCGACGATTTCGTTGTCAAGGTAAGGCGTCCGGAAAGTAACTTGGGAACGGCTGGCCGATACGAGCGCAAACCGCAACTCGGGAGTCTCGCGGAAGGCGGCAAATGTTACCGAATGCTCGCCGTTACGCGACCAGTTACCTGTGCAGGAACTTACGGTCTCGGCCAAATCTGGATTAACTAAGCGACGTGCAAGATGAAGCGGCTTAAACATCGATACTCCTCTCAGGATTTCGCCGCCGAAAACACCCGTCACCCGCACCGGAGACAACGCGCGAGCTCGATTATTGAGGTAAATTTCATGAGCGCCCAAACTTCCGAGCGAACCATCCGTTATGTAAACTGTCCGATCGACGTGTGACTTAAAGTCTGAGAAAAAATCCCGGCTTATGCGAAGAATTCGGTGTTCCAGGCCACACACGTTGGCGATCTGTGCTGCCAATAAAGCATCCAGAGTGTCTCGATTTTCGCCTGAAAAAGTGTAGCAAACCGGCTTTTCTCCTACTTTCGGCAGGCAGGCCATAATCATACGCGAATCCTGCCCCCCCGTTAGAGAGATACCAGTTCTCGATTCCGATTCAAAATAGCGAGGTAAAATTCGTTGGAATGTTTCTTGAAACTCGGCCACGAAGGCCTCAGCTGAAAGAATGGGTTGAAACTCCCAACTTTTTGGAGAGAAATATTTTCTCTTCTGACACTTCCCGTTTTGAAAAGACCACACCGATCCTCCGGGCAGCAACTGAACGCCTTGAAATAACGTCCGCTGCCCCAACGTGCAACCAAAAGCTAAAAACTGAGCGACGCCTTCACGATCAAATGTTCTAAGCTCTGGTAAAACTCGCAACAGCGCCTTGGCTTCGCTGGCGAAAAAGACGGCGTCCTCCGTCTCGTGCCAGTAAAGCCGCTCAAGTCCATAGCGATCATTAAACAAAAACGCTTTAGTTTGTCGCTTGTCGATTAGAAGGCCACTAAACAATCCATTTAGTTTTTCAAAGAAACGATCGCCTTCTTCCTCGTAGAGGTGGACCAGCCAGCCAGCGGCTGCCTGGCTAACATCATGTCCTTTTTTCCTGAGGTCGGCACGCAGTTCGGCATCCGCGAAGCACTCGCCTGAGAAGAGGAG
>QIBA01000143.1 GCA_003225175.1 Acidobacteriota bacterium | reverse complement strand
AAAGAAAATCAAACACCCGTCAATATACTTGGCGGTTGATTTAACTTTATCTTCGCATAAGGTCTAATTCCTTTTGGCTACTTATAATAAAACTAGAAATGATATTCTGATCAAGTTTAATATTAGTTAATAATAAATTTCAATATGAATTTTTTGACAGTTAACTTTTTTTTTTTGTTACTTTAAAGGGTGAAAAAGAACGTGTAAAACCATTCTTTGATCTATTAGCTCAAGCTAAAATAGAATATAAATATATTCACTCTTTGTCGATGTTATTGACTAGTGAAATCAAAAATTTAGGATGGACACAACTAAAAACGCGAATGTTCAACATTTAATTACTGAATTTGGAAAAGTAGGTCTGGTTTTTTTTTAAGTTTGGAATTTGAAAAAAGGTCTAATATAATTAAATATTTTTTAGTTCAATGGACATAAAGATAAGGTTATAGCCACTATAGCCAAATCTATTTCGACAATTGAATTCGATGTGGATGATCCTCTTCTATCGGCTGTTATTAACTATGATCATTTAAAAGTAAAACACAATGATATAATTAAGCAAGTAGAAGAAAAGGATTGGAACAACTTCACAAAATATGAGTTAGAATTTGAAAACAAAGCCCTGCCAATAAATAGTGATACACTTATAGAATGGATTAACCAGTGTCAAGAGGATTCTTCGGATTTTCAGTTCAAGCATTTTATTTATGATTTGCACTTAATTCGTAATAATTATGCATATCAAATTCGATCTCCTGCCCTCGTAAATGAATCAACATTTACTCATGATTTCCTTGCGTCATTTATAAAATTTATTGCTCCCAAATATATTAAGGGATGGGACACCGAACAATCAGTGTCTGCTAAAGATGAGCGAGGTGTCGATAAAAGACCTGACGTAATTGGAAAATTATTTTATAATAATATATTTAATGAAGTATTCTTCATTGAGGTTAGTTACAGTCCATTCCACTACAATCCTATGGATCACGCAATAGGCGATCATACAAAATTGCGAAAGTTGGGGAAAAATGCATTGGATAGAAATTACAGGAAGAACCGTAAACATCCTGTATTTCTAATCCACTTATACAGTGAATATTTATGTCTATTTTATGGATTTGAAGTATTATCCTATTGTTCGAAAAGTATTGTTATATACAATTCATATTCCGCTTTATAAAAATACACCAACCGATGAAATACAGAAGTTTTTGGATATTATGTGGAAGATGAAATTAATGTTAGACGGTATAATTCAAATATATGAACAATCGGAAAAGGACGTTGATTTAGAAGCAATTTTTAGAAATTTCAATATTTTCGAAACTTTCTCAACTCCCAGAAATCCTAAAAAGTAATAACATCCAAATAATCTTCTTTTTGATAACTAATACAACCAACTTCTTGACAAATATTACATTTAAAGAAATTCGCAATCTACTCAACGAAACCATCATTCAAATAGAAATTATAGAGAAATTGATAAATGCGAATAGTAAAAAAATTTCCAAGAATAATGATTTTGATAGTAGTGATGATTCAATTTGTAGTAGTAATAGGATGTTTATAAAATTTATACCAACTGTTCCTACGCCGCAGAGCAAAGGAAAGTAAAGACGTCTTGACACGTTTGTTTGAATAGAGAAATTCGCCACTGTGTTAATAAATATACGATGAATTTGTTAATTTTTATAAAAAAAATTATCATTATAAGATTGACTATTTCTAGGATCGAACTCTCATTTTCGTCATTTGACCAAAAATGCTGAAATGTCCAAGCAAAAAAATGTTGATAATAATGCTAAAAAAATCAAAACATCAAAACTGGAACGAACTTCGCATAAAACAGTTAATGATCTTGAACCCGGATGTAAGTAAGGGCTACTGTTCATTATTTAACCAAGCATTACTCTAAAAATAATTTTGATTTAATCATTTAGATCTAGTATCGTTTAAAAACCGTGGCTCAACTATAAAAATAGGAACATTTGTAAAATACGAAAATAGCAAAAAGCATTGCACGATAAATTTTAATGAAAATGATAAAAGTAAGTTCTAACTTTTCTCTAATAATTTATTTATTCAATTAGCTATTGAAGTTTCTACCATTTTGACTTTTAGCAAGAATTAAAATTCAATTATTAACCTTTATTTGATTAGATGTTCATATAACATTCATAAGAAAATTTTAATATTTTTATTACCCATTATCAAATTCGAAACATTACTATATTGTTTCTTAATTAATTACTTATAATTAGACTGTTACGTTATTCATTAATATATATTTAGTATAATGCAAGATATATCGATATTTGTCGTTATCGTATATTAGCGTTAGCTAATAAAAAAGTCGATTATAAATTCCAAATAAGTGCTGCTTTCTTTACCAAATATATTTTTACGAAGGACTATATAATTCTACGCAGTCGATAGCGTTAGGGTACATTTCGCCGAAACAAAATTCTGGGTGGAGTTATTTATAGTGCGGGCCAATTTTTCGACGAAATGTCTATTGAATTTAGTGGTTGCGTTATTTGTTTTTTTCCTATTTAGTTAACATCAAAATTAAAATAAGAAGGTGAAGAACTATCTACAAAGTGGCTTTGAGAATGCAAAGCAAATGTCATAATTTAATACTTTTTTTAAATAATCGATTAGTACATAGTGCTGAATATAACATTATGTCGTTAAATTCGTAAAAAACTATCTATTAAAAAAAACGTTAATACAACATTTTACAAAACGAAAAAAAACAATTAGCAATCATTTTCAATTCAACACTGATTTTGTCAATTAAATTTTAAGATGATCATATGGGTTCCTAGCTTTGGTGATCTTGGAATTCGGACCCATCACCGGTAATGTTCCTTCGATTTCGACTTGTAACGAAACCTGCCTGATGAGAAAGATCGATCTCGAACTTTACGATGAAAAAGATCAGTTTCGATCCTACTGATGTTTGATGGATATGTAATTGGAAAAATAATTATAATATAATTCTAAAATGCAATTCACATTTTATACTTGCTAAATATAGCATAGGTAAAATAAAATATATACAAATAATATTACTCCCGGAACGAGCTCATTCGCCAATTCTTCTTCTTCCGTATGTTGAATTAATATAAAATCTCGTCGTTCAGCGGCATACATAGTGTGGATTCTCAATATTGTTCTATGTAAACTAGAGACCATAGAAGGAGGCTAACAAGTATTCAATCTTTGTATTCAATGTACTTGCTTCCTTTAAACTGATCAGCTATGTCTCTAAATTCTTTTCCCAAGCTTAATTTAAATTCCACTTTTCTTTTTTTT
>QIBA01000142.1 GCA_003225175.1 Acidobacteriota bacterium | reverse complement strand
GCACGGCCAGAATTCTACTCCTGACGAGCGAGGGATTTGAAGCGGCCAAAACGTTGCCATTTGATTGCTGCGCTCTTCCACTGTTTGCCCCCATGCTTGTTCCAGTTTTTCCCGAAATTTTTCACAAATAAGCTCGTAGCGCTTAACGTCTGTTTCGGAAGGACGTGCGTTGAAGATCAGAAAGCCGTACGCGCCATATCCTTCCGGCGTCGGCTCGCCGACAAAGAGGTAGGCGCGAACAGGTACGGCGCTGGAGGAATTCTGTTGAGCGCGAAACGAGCCGAGATAGGAGAGCAACAAAGAGGATAACGCGAAAACGGTTAGAACGAGTCCAACAACAACGAAAACCAACGATCTAATTTTGCCACTGGTTTCGTTTTGCCTTTTGAAGAGTGTGGCCCAAAAACCGCCAAAGTAGGCGCAGAAACCGACACACAGTATCACGACGAGCGCTACAGCACCGGTGTTTAGCGGTCTTAGGATGTAAATTATGCCGAATGATAGTAACACTCCGATCACGACGGCCGCGCCAATAGGTTTCATGGCGATTCAAAATCCTCTCAAATCCAATCCCAGGAGCAAGCTCATAGTTCTCGTGATCAGCGACCAGAAACTTCCGGTGGAAAAATGGCAGAGTGAAGGTTTCCTACTTCTTCCTTCTGTCTTTCTTGGCGCGCCGTAGCCTCATGCGAAGGCGGCTGACTTCCATTGCCGCCGCATTTCACGCTGCGCTCAAATAGATTCGGTCTTCGCGGGTCTGCAGCAGAAAAAGTCAAATGCCAACACACGCCAATCTATTGCACGGGGTGGATTTGAAATTACGCCTCGGTATGAAATCCCATGCGCCGCTCTGGCCTCCCCTCACCGGTCGCGATCCAACGGAAGGTTCCTTCAACTTTCTCTCGAATCCATCCACAAAACGTCTCGAGGTCAGTGCGGCTAGCGCCTGGAAGATGAGAGATTTCTACCGACTTGTCGGGATCATCGGTAAGTGACAACTGAATGCTTGTGTCCTTTATACGTATCGTAACTGGTATGAATGTGACACAATTGTCCTCACGGGCCGCGCTCTTCACTCTGACGTCAATGGTCACTGACCATTCGCCGTTGTTACTACGTTCCATCTGCGGCGCCGGAAAAAAGCTGGCAGATTCTTGCGCGTCTTGGGGCGTTCGTCTGAACATGAACAAGCTGGTTCTGAAGATTCTCGTAAACCGTACTCACGATACAGAGGTAATATCATCGACAATGATATCAAGACCAAATCCAGCAGGGACTTTTAAGTTTATGGTTCACGCGTGAATGTTAACAAAGCGCGAGTCGACTTTTCTGCCGGTGATTTGCGACGAATAAGATGCCGATCTAGCGGATGCGGTTACTTCCTAATGCCTTCCTTCTGCCTTCTTCGACTTCCTTAGGATCGCAACCAGTAGTGCTAAAACCCAGAAACCGCGCGTGAAATGTCAAGTGGCCTGCTCGCGAAGACTTTCGGAGTTTTGACACGACCCCACGTTCCGCCACTTTATCGCGGCCAGAGACATCTTCCCGTTATGGCTAGAATCCGTACTTCTCCTTTCGGAGCTTGAACGCTTCCTCTCCACCTTCCGTAACTGTCGTTATTTCTTTCCTAATCTTTTCGTTATCAATCGCGCCGGAAAGTTTGATTGTGCCCGCTGTCTGATCTCCAGCCTTCAAATAATCGCAGCAGATCACCAATTCCGCATCTCCATTGACTACGAAGTTGGCATTGTGACTGGCAAAGATCAGCTGACGTTTAGTCTTTGCTGTCCAAATGCGCTCGATAATTTCTTTGACAACTTTGCTATCAACGTCGTCCTCAGGCTGGTCTATAATCAACGCAGCGCCCTCTTGATTTAACAAAGCTGTAAAGAGAGCCGTCGCTTGCTGTCCAGCGGAGGCGTCCACAAAGGCGATGTATTCGTTTTTTGCCTTGCTTGTGCAGTATTGAAACACTGGATTAAATTCCAGCTCTGCTAATGAAAGGTCTAGCCATCTCTCATAATCAAACTCCGCGGTAATTCTCGATTTCTCAGAAGATTTAAAATCGCATTTGTCGATTATTGGACACGCTGGCAACGGATCAGTCCCTTCAGGATCGTGTCGGGCCAATTTCTCAAGTTCTGTAAGAATGCCGCTCCACGCGGGCGACAGGGTCCTCTGCAGTGAGCACACATTGACACAGATTCTCGATCTTTTGCTCTTTGATATTCGAACCTGCGAAAGCGAGCTTGCAATGTTTCTTCAACGACTCAACATCGAGGCTGCCTTTTACTTCCGCCTTAATCAGCCCGTTCGACAGCGACGAAAAATCCTTACACTGCTTCTCAAGCACTTTAATCTTCTTTGTATAAGCGTCATTCCACCGCGCGCGTAGCTCTCCGTACGCCTTCGCCGGATCGCCCAAAGCGGAGACGGTGTTTCGATTTGCCATTTGGATCTTTTTCAGCTCTCCGATCCGCCTCTCCGTATCCTGGATTTGTTTCAATTGCTGCTGGTTTACATTTGCTCGACTTTTTGCAGCCTCATATTTTTTGTCGAAGGCTTCTTTCGCCTTGTCCCATTCTTCAATCGCTTCGTTCACTGTCCTGAGAGAAGTGTTATCGAACAAAGCTGAAAGAGCGCTGACCTGTTTGTTAATTTCTTTGAACTTGAGAGAGAATTGTAACCGGATTTTCTCTATCAGTTTCGGGTTCTGCAATTCATCGACATTTTCACTCACAACACCTTCCCCGAATTCGTTTTCCAGTGAGCCAACCATCTCCGCAGCCCTAGCCAATTCGTTTTTTAACTCTTCGATTATCAACTCCTCGTTATCGAAGAGAGCTTTTGCGTGATTGTCTCTTGATCGCCTGTGGATAGACCTTTGAGTCCTTTTCGGAGAGAGTCCACCTGCCCCGTTAGGGAATCGATCTCCAGGTTGTATTTACTGATCTCTTTTTCGATTTCCTCTTTACGAATGAGCTCTACGTAAGAGACCCTGATCTTTGCCTCGATGTCACGTATGTCCGAACGAATTCGATCAAGGCTTTGTCTTACCGGTAATTCGACAAATCGTCGCAGTTCCTCCAATCTGACGCCAACGCTGCTGAGCTGCTTTTGGCTATATGCCTGAATCGGAAGTAGGTTTCTGATCTCTTGTTCGGTTACTGAAGCAAAATTGCCGTCGCCGACCTTCAAAGAGACCTCTGGCGTCTTCGAATCCCTCTTAACGATATGTTCAACGCCGTTGAGAACGAACGTCACATGAACTTCGCCCTCTACCTTCAGAAGTGTGTTGCTTATTAGTTTCCTTCTTGTTGCTTGCACCGGTGCCATGTCGGAATCGAGGCTTTCGGCCGGCTGATCACAAAATCCCCAGCGTAGATACTCTAACAGTGTCGACTTTCCGCTTCCTCGACCTCCAATGATCGCATTATATTGCTGGTTAAAATCGAGGCTGACCCGACCCAAGAACGTTGAGTTCGTCACAGTTAGCGTCGTGATCCAAGAACTCGGTAAATTTGGTTCTCCTTGGGATAGTCGCGATTCCTTGGCAAGGCATGCTTGCCGAAGAGCTTCGGCCGTCGGTTCCGACCATTTTACCCACGTCGTGTGCTTGCCTAAATCGGAGTGGTCTCTTACCGGTGACTATATCCAATGCACCTTTTCCAAATTTCGACACAGGACCATCCGTGAAACCGCCAACACATGGCATCGTCTTGCAAAAAATTTCCGAAACCTGACCGCAGTAGGGTGCCGTATCCCGTTTCGCTGACATTCGGCAATACAATAAATCGTCCCTTCGAATGTTTGAGCGCGTTCAGCTTTTCATACAGTTCCGGCAACCCTGGAACTACATCTTGAGGTATGCGTTGAACGTCAGCGGCATGCGAGGCAGGCGAAGCCGCCGCGGGAAATTGCTAAAGTCGTTAAAACACTCTCAAAAAGATTCTCGGGGAAATCTGCATCAAGAATCAATATCACCTGACACTTGGGCGACGTTAGGGTGATTTCAATGCCAGGAAAAACAACGATTCGTCCTTCTTCTGGAACAGGCTTGCCAGCGTCGTCGAGCTCTTCTTCTGCGGCCTTTTTGACGTACGGAAAGAAGACAAAATCATGATGATCGGTAATTGCAATCGCTCCAATATCCTTTTTTCGGCAGGCTAGAACAAGTTCTTCGGCATACGCCTTCCGCTCCGCGTCTGTTACAGCGTCCCCCACCCCTTCCAGCCCGCATCGCGAGGGGTGTGAACCTGAAAATCACATTTAAAAAAATGTGCGCCTTTATCCATGGCGCTCGCAGATTACAACGCAGACGCCCGTCAAGCTACTGCCATCGAGCAGGAACTTGCCTTTCATCACTTTTCTTTTTCTTGTGCTCATCGCGGTGCTCGCCGTGCACATCGCATCGAGCAGCGGTGGGAAAGCCGAAAGATAAGCTTTCTGCGGTTTGATGAGATTAACAGGAAACCGTAATCCCTATGGTTAATCCACTCATAGGCACCTTTATTCATCGAGCAGGAACTTGCGCATTTCTCGAACGACCAACGCCCGCCACGGCGGGTAAACCTTTCGTCTACTATGAACACGTAGTGGTTAGTGTCGTGCAGTTCGATGATTCGCGAGTTCTTCCCGCCTGCGCGGAAGCGCTGGATTGCGCCTTCTATCCATTTGGCAAGCGACTCGATGTTGCGACCAAATTCCTCTTGACTGGCAGGGTCCAGATAGCAGTCGTAGGGCAAACGGTATTGAGGAGGCGTAAGAAGTAAGAAGAGTATGAGGCGAATCGCAGAGTCGGAAAGTGACCGAAATCGAGGTAAGCTATCGGAATGAGCACCCACGATCCCCTCGTCCGCAATATCTCCGACACCGCGCTCCTCGCGGCCATTTACCGCGCCCGCGAAACGGAACGGCCCGATGCCGTCTTCCGCGATCCGTTCGCGCGGCGCCTCGCGGGCGAGCGCGGCGACCAGATCGCGAAATCCATGCCTTTCAGCGAGCGCGCAACGTGGGCCTGGATCACGCGCACGTGTGTGTACGACGAATTCATCAAGCAGCAGATCAGGGAGGGCATCGACATGGTCGTTAATCTGGCTGCCGGCCTCGACGCGCGTCCCTATCGAATGAATTTGCCAGCATCGCTTCATTGGGTCGAAGTCGATCTGCCGGGAATTCTCGATTACAAAGAAGAAATTCTTCGTGGCGAGAAGCCGGCCTGCACCCTCGATCGCGCCCGCCTCGATTTATCCGATGTTGCTGCGCGTCGCCAGCTTTTCGCCGCGCTCGGTCGTGCCGGGAAGAACGTGCTCATCATCACGGAAGGATTGCTGATTTACCTCTCGCGCGACGAGGTGGCGTCTCTAGCGCAGGACCTCGCGGCTGTATCCGCTTTTAATCACTGGATCGTCGATATT
This sequence comes from Acidobacteriota bacterium, assembly GCA_003225175.1. Taxonomy (NCBI): domain Bacteria; kingdom Pseudomonadati; phylum Acidobacteriota; species Acidobacteriota bacterium. Next base: position 993 of record QIBA01000142.1, on the reverse strand, counting down.
GCGTCGCCTGGCTTGCTGAAGATGGTCAAGAAGGGCATGGGCCAGCAAATCAAGGAAGGGAAAGCCGAGTTCAAGTTTGCGCCGGAGGAGGGTCCATTGTTTTTCACGCTGTATGGATGGGAAGTGGTTGACGTTCGCTCAACATTAAAGACTGCCGCGCGATTGAAGCGTCTCACGCTTTGGATACGTCTTCTCTCTTTCTTGCCGGATTCGCACGGAAAGCAAGGCTCCCGCCCGTGGTCCGGCATCTGTCTGCTCCGCGATCAATCGGCTGCGCAGACCAGCGCCTGGTGACGCGACTCGCACAGACTTTCTGCGCCGCCGAATGATGTTACGAAAAGTTCACGATGCCGACGGCGCCATCGGCAAGCAAGAAGCACGTGCTCCCCAGAAGTAACGTTATTTTGCCGTGGAAGAGGCAACGAGTTTCTGGAAACGCGGATCCTTGCGCAGCGGTTCAAACATAGGATCTAGTCGGAGCAACGCAGGAGTGAGCGGCGGGTTTGCGGCTAAGGGCGCTTCGTACGGGATTGAAAGTAGCTTTTCCAAAGTGGAGATCGACCGGTCGACGTCTCCGGTGCGCGCCGTAACCCGGGCGAGAATGTCCAATGGCCGGGGACCCGTCAGCGCGTCTTTTTGCATTGAAATCCTCGCGATCGCGCGCTCTGTCAGAGCCAGCGCGGCATCGTTGTCACCGAGAGCCATGTTTGTAAGCGCGAGATCTCCCATTAAAACAAGATTTTCAGGTTGTTCCTTGAGAAAAGATCCCAGCTCGATCCGAGCCTGACTCCAACTTTCGCTAGCCGCTGTATGATCACCGGCGACTTCCTGTGCCCAGCCTAACCAAAAGCGGAGTTCGCCTGCGTAAAAACCTAGTGTTTGATCAGGCCTGGCTAGTATTTCCTTTAGCTGAGCAACCACCGGTCCCGGGCGCGACTCCAGGATAGCCTGGTAAACCTGTGTTTCCAATGCGTTCACGTAGCCGACTCCCGG
>QIBA01000141.1 GCA_003225175.1 Acidobacteriota bacterium | reverse complement strand
TCCGTTGCCAGCAAAATCGACCTCCGAACTATTGTTACACAAACTATTTTAACCGGTATTTTAGTTTACCCGTTGCCAGCAAAATCAACCTCCGAACTATTGTTACACAAACTATTTTAACCGGTATTTTAGTTTACCCCGTTGCCAGCAAAATCGACTTCTGAAATATTGTTACACAAATTACTTAACCGCCAATAAAATCGACTTCTGATGAATTAACGTTAATTCTTTTTTATACTTTTCGTAGGTTACGTCTCGTCATCTCGGACCTACTTGGACTTGTTAATTGGCTACAAATTTTTAACTGCAAATTGCGACGAAGACTTGGTTAACTGGTAAGTTTGGGCTTTTTGTTCTTTCTTTTTAGAAACGGCATTAACTTTCTTTTTTTTCTTTTAGTAAACTGGTCTTATAGAAACCAAACTTGCGGTAAGATGATTCTTAGATTTTTGAATGGGTTTTTTGTCATTATTTAAGAAATGGTATTAACCTTCTCTTTTTTTTTCTTTTTAGAAAACCAGTTCATGGACTTTTCTTAGAACTGGACTTGTGGTAAATGGTAATTAGCGTTAGATTTAGAGAGGGTTCTTCATTTCGTTTAAGAAACATTACTAACTTTTTTTTTTCATTTTAGGAAACTGATTAATGAACTTTTCTTGTGGTAATTAGATTTAGAGGAGATCTCGTCATTTTGCTTAAGAAGGGCACTAACCTTCTCTTTTTTCTTAGGGGACTGACCTCATGGACTTTCTTAGAGCATGACTGTAATTCTAGATTTATTGAAGTTTGTCATTTAGGAAACGGTAAGTTTGGATTTAGGGTAGATTTTTTGTGATTTTTTTTAGACTCGTTAACCTTTTTTTCTATTTTTGTTTTAGGAACTAATTCCTTGGAAAATTAAGATTGTACGGTGATGGCTTGGGGAATTTTTTTTTTGCTTCACTAAATTGTGTCAATTAGGATGGGTAGAGCGTTTCAGACACTTATTGATCGTCTCTTTTACCTCCTTTACCAGCTAAAAGATTAGTTTTACATACATAGATGAAAATTTTATGATTTTTATTTATTTTTCTTCTTAAAACAAATATACAAAATAATTTTAAAGCTTATTATTAAGTTTCAGGTTTAGAAAAATGAACATCTTTATAAGGATCATCAACATGCATGCTGACGAACTTTGGTATATAAATAATTTTTTCGTTCAATTGTTAATAAAGAAACAGGAATTGTATTTAACTCTCCATTAACATCAAACTTATTACTATTAAACAATAAGAAAGAGGATTCTTCTCCTCCAGATTTTTTTGAAATATAAACTTTTCCAATATCATTAATTGAATTACTGAAACGAAAATGATGATATTGTTTGATATTAGGAAGGGGTTTAAAATGAGGTTTTAAAAAGTTATCGAAATCGTACCAAGTCCATCCTAACCCATCTTTATAACGAACTGCTTTATTTCCTTCTGTTGAAATCTTTATAACTTGTTCAATATCATCCATAGTATTAATTTTTGTTTTCCAATAAATTTTTTTAATCTTACCAAAATAAGAATCACAAATAAACTTCGTATGTCCTGGGATCATAAAATTTACAGTAATATCATCATACCATTTTAACATGATTAACCATGCCCAAAACCAAAGAGATAAATTGTTTTTGTTCTGGCCTGCACAATTATCACAAGTAATTTTTAAATGTTTTTTTCCTTCTTTGGCAAATTCTTTAAGAGCATGATAAACTAAATTTAATGTAGTGTTAGCACCTTTAGCAGTGCCCTTAGGAAATTCATCTTCTCCGATCATAAAATTTAATTGGTGATTATTACCTTCTTCAGTTTTACACACGCCAAATAAATGTACGGAAAAAGTATTTTTAAAAAAAATTGCTCCTACTTGCTGTGGTATATAAGGTATTGATACATTTTGAGCCCAGTCATAACAGATATGAGCAATAGATAAATCATTCTTACTTTCAATTATAATATTATTATAATGTTCACGTTCAAGATCTGCTGCATCTCAGTGTTCTCTATACTGAATTCTCTTATTAGTCAATTCTATATCATCTTTTATTACTGCTAATTCTGCTTTGAAGTTTGCACAAGTTTCACATAAATCACTTGCTGGTGGCTGGAACTTAATATATGGCACTAATTCATGCCAAAGTTTTACAAAACTATTGTAAGACATAACCTTTTGATTTGGATATTCAATGTTAAAGTAATCATTATATTTTTGATAAACTAATTTATAGTTTGTGTCTGTTTGTAAATAAATAAATACATCTGAATCTGTTTTATGTCTCAATGGTGATGGCAATCCATAAGTATTACTGTATTGTATTAAAAATTGTTTTACTGTGAAAGAAAGGTTGAAATCAATAAAAACCCGTGATGAAAGTTTTGGGAAATGTCCAGTATTACCATGAATTCGTTCTGCAAGTCCATTTTCTTGTAAATGTTTTTGGATAGCTGAAAGAAAGTATTCAGTTATTCCATTTAATTTCAAATAAACAGTTTTACAAAGAGGAAGAGAGGTGTTGAAATTGTATTTATAAGTAATTCTTGATTTGCTTTCATTATTTGCTTTTTCATTAGTTATTTCAAAAGACATAAGTTGAGCTTTTAAAAATATTTCAAGTTCCATTTTTCCTAAACTACGTATCTCAAGATGTCGTTGGAAAAAACGTTTAAACCCAACTTTTTCATAACATTTACTTAAATCCTTTTTTGAAGAACGGCAAGTGCAGTTTTCTTTATTAATAAAAAATTGCATTAAATCATGCACTGTGTTTAATACAAGCTCATTTTCTTCATAATTTTCTAGTCCCAATTCAACTAAATTGTATGCTGGAATCATTGTTGCTATTTTTATTGATTACTAGATATAAAAATATAAACAAGAAGGTTTTAAAAAAATTATTAAAAATTTGAAAAAAAAAGAAATATTTTTAACGTAAAATGATCTACATCAAAGATAATGCAACAATGCGTATTATTTGTAATCAGTAGATCAATTTAATTTAAGGTTTAAACCTTGTGATAAATATTAATCATCTTTGTCTAAAACAAGTTTAAATTGAATCATTGACACATGCGAAAATGTAAATGATAAGGTTAAAATAGTTTGGTGTAATAATACTAAAGATAAGCAAAATACCTTTTAAAGTTAGGGTTTAATTACTTTATTAAACGTCTTGAGAATGGTTTGAAAAAACTGAAACTGATCAAACTTCCATGATGACTGTTAAGAAGTA